>NZ_VOQX01000140.1:0-7889 GCF_016643525.1 Pantoea sp. Morm
CCCCTTTATGCCCTCACTTCGTCGTTGCTCCTTTGCCCTTTGCCGCGAAAGGCCAGACCGGAAAGAAGAAACCCGCGTCAGAGAAGGTCTTTTTCGGGTCCGCAGCGCGTGCTGCACCCACTCAGCCCGATTAAGGAGCGATGCCATGCAAAACACTCTCGTTAACATTACCCACAATGCGACCACTGACCGTGCGCCGGTCGAGAAGAAGATCCGCAAAAAAAAGTCAGACATCAACGATACGGCGTCTGAATCGACAGCATCAAGAGTTGCACACCTCAGTGATAACGTTCGCTTTTTAACCCGCCTGCAGTTTCGTGATGCGCAGGGAAATTACGTGATGGCCACGGAGAGCCAAATCCTCGAGGAGGCCGTGCGCGCCATCGATCACCGTTACCCGACCTGCACCAGCTTTACCTCACCTGAGATATCTGAAGAGTTCTCCAGGGCGAAGCTTGCCGGGCTCGGGCGGGAAGTGTTCGCGGTCGCTTTTCTGAATAACCAGAATCAGCTGCTGGCTTACGAAGAACTGTTTCAGGGATCTATTTCAAGTGTGGAGATTCATCCCCGGGAGGTGGTCATCCCTACGCCGCCGCGTTTATGAAGCAGCTGAGCGGCAGGAGCCGCGTCAGCGTCCAGGCACTGAACCGCATCCGGGGCATTTACCTGCGCCCGCGCTAAAAGCGCGCGCCGCTGCCGGAGTGGGAAGGCGCGCTGGATATGTTCCTCAGCACGGCGGGGGAGGTGTGCCCGCTGCCGCTGCCGGACGAGCTGGCCACCACGCTGTTTCCGGAGGCCGTATTCCGTCGGGCAGAACGTGCAAAACATGCTGCAGATAAAACAATTAACCACGCTACGCGGCGGGAACGGCAGGCGGCGGACTACCGTGAGCGCACGCTGGAGAACCGCATCCGCCAGGCTGAAACTGAGCTGGCATTTCGCACGCCGGAGACCCTGCGCAGATGGTTAGCCGCCTGGTGTGACAGCGTGCCGGAAAACGATATGAAGAACATGATCGCCGCGTGGGCGCAGCGCTTTCCGTCGCTGAACGGTCTGGAAACCCTGCAGCCGTATGCAGGAGACGTTGCCTGCGAAGTGGCAGGAGAAATTCACCTGCGATCGCTGCACATGGACAGCGCGCAGAAGGGCATGAACCGTTGGCTGGTGCCAAACAAGCTGACGCCCCGGAGCATCCTCTCTCAGGGCGATGAAAAATAAAAACACAGAGTGTTTCTCGTAACGAAACATATGATATACTGTTTCTTAACAGGAAACGCGGAGCCGAAAAGTGATTAAAAGCTGGAAGCACAAAGGATTACAGAAGCTGTTTGAGAAAGGTGATATCAGCGGCGTACAGGCAAAGGACGCGGAACGCATCCGGCTTCGCCTGCTGGTCATCGATGAGGCGCTTTCCACGGATGAATTCAGAAACTATCCGGGCTTTCGTTTTCACCCCCTGAAGGGCGACAGGAAAAACCTGTTTTCCATCACGGTCAGGGCTAACTGGCGCATCACCTTCGAATTCACGGACGGTGATGCCTATATTCTCAACCTGGAGGACTACCACTGATGGCCATGTTCAATCCCCCGCATCCGGGCGGCCTGATCACCGAGTACATTGAAGATAATAACATCGGCCTGCGCGTGCTGGCGAAAGAGCTGGGCGTATCAGCAGCGGCGCTGAGTAAGGTCGCCAGCGGTAAGGCATCAGTCAGCCCGGAAATGGCGGTGCGACTGGAGGCGGGGCTGGGTATTGCGGCTCGCCTCTGGTTATCCATGCAGGCCGCCTGCGATCTGCACAAAGCGCGTGCCACCACAGACGTTTCCGGCGTGCACCTGCATCCGGGCGTGCTGGCCGCTTCCGCACAAGATCGGCCCGGCAAGTAACCCTGCGAAAGATCACCCTACACCGCGCCGCCTGGCGCGGTTTTACTTTGTGCTTTCTGCCAGCCCCGAATGGCAATACTGCCGCCCTGAGGGCCGGGAAAACCGGTGCTGGCGCACCGGTCCTCTCCGCCCGGATGTGTATGGCCATAATCTATCGGCCCGGTTTAGCTTTAGTCTTTCTCCTGTCAGTTCGGACTTCCCGCCGCATAAAAATATGCTTTAACAGCAACAGCAAAAACATGGCCCCCTTCGGCTCCCCGGCAAGCCGGGCCGCGAGCCGTCAGGCTGCCTTATCTGCCGCGCTTTTAACTTTGAAGATGAAGCAGCCCGCGGGCTTCGTACTGATATCAACCGCAGCGGTGTGAGTAAGACGCTGCATGACCGTCTGGAACCTCTGACCGGCCTGAACGATAAGACGCTGGCACTGAGCGTGCGCCGTGAATTTTTCTGGGTTGAGCTGCATGACATGGCAAAAACCGTAAGGGTTCAGGCGATGAATGTGCCTGAATCTAACCTGCCTGCCTCCATTCTGGAGGTCTTGACAAAAGCCGGTCATCTGGCACTGAACCATTTTGGAAAGCACGGCGAGAAAGCGTAGATGAACGCCAGCCAGTGGCTGGCCGAAGAGCTGAAGAAGGATAGCGCGGCAGCAACAGCTGCTGTTCAGGCGTAAAAAAAGCAGGGTAGCCCCTGCTTCGTTCACGGCGGCCGGCCCCACCTGGCTGCCTCATCAAAATCTGCACTAAGGAGAAGTTATGAATTTTGACCCGCAAATCGTCGCACAGGCATAGGCACAGGCATTTGTAAAAGGCTTTAACAGCGGGTGTGGCGTGCGCGTTCCAAAAATGAAGTTCAGCAAATGGCCGCATTTTATGCGTGCCGTATGCCAGCAGCTGGAGGTGCAGCCATGAGCATCGCAAACCCCCTTAACTTACCTTTCGCGCTGGCACCCGTGATGCAGAACGACATCATCCGCGTGTTGGGCCAATACACTTTTATCCGTCTCGATAACGGCGACGAAGCGTTTTATCACCACGGGAACCGGATCATCGGCGCGGACGCGAGCTGCGTCGAGCTGCCAGTCCCGGATGATAAGGAATGGAGCTGGGACGACGTGGTGACGCAGCTGGTACGCGCGTCATTTACGCGTCAGGTTCGCGGAGATCGGGCAACATCAATGTCAGACCTAATGAAAGCCTCTGGCCTTGCAAGTGCCAGTATTTATAAGCAGCTTTACCCTGATAAACGCACAATCTATCTCGCGGCCTTACAGCAATACATGGATGAAGGTGCTTCCAGAGCAGCAGAACGCGATGCGGAGTTTTCTCCAGAAATGGCATTGCGCGAAACGTTAGAATTTGTAGCGCTTTTATCATCTTCTCCTGATGGAGAAAAAGGTTGTTTTACCATTGCCGCGGCCAGTGAACTTCTACCGGGTGATGCAGAAGTAAAAAGTAAGGTTCATCATAAATTCAACAAAATAATCAATGAGTTGGAAAGAATATTATGTAGAGGTCAGACGCAGCAGCTTTTTCGGTGCGATGAAAGCCCACGAACAATGGCAATAAGCATTTTCATGATCCTGGAAGGGATGCGATTTTTGGGAAAATTCAGCCCGAAATTGACGAACTCAAAAAGAGTAACGAATTTATTGTCAGATCGGTGCTCTCAAACAGACATGAAGATGGGAAAGGCCTCTCCAGACAGGCATCAACACGATGGAAGTGGGCACAATTGTTCGGCGTCGAAAAAGAAGAATTACAATGGTTGTGCTCGAATGTGAAAATGGCATGGCTTTATATGGTTGGGTCAATAACGGAAAGTTTTTCAAAAGACGCTTTCCATTGTCTGAGTTAAAGACATGTGTGCCTTACTCAAACTTTTGGCCTCTTACTTAAAGCGCCGGTATGCCCTTTTTCCGGCGCCTGATACTGACGTCCGCTCCTGGCTGTGAGTTCAATGGCTCGATGCAACGCTATCCTTAATCAAGGGGGTGACTTGCTGAAATGGGCGAGCAGTTGCTTCATCACGCCGAATTTCTGCACCACAACCGCAAGAACGCGGAGGACGTGAGCTGGGCCGGAGTCCTGAAAGAACTCATGCGCCGCAGCGGGTAGGTTATCCGGATGTGCAGGCATAAGTCTGATGAGCATGCAGCATGATCTTATGCGTTAATCTGATTTAACGTGATTAGATCCATTTAATTTATGACCAGGAATTTTGCCATCAGAATTCCTGTTTATTTAACACAAATATAATTAGGTATTTTATGCAACTTTTCAGGAGCGCCTTTTTTACGCAATCATAACGAAAATAAATAACGCACCGTGAGAAAACAGGTCTATTATGACCGTGTTATTAAAATAATATGAAATCACAATATTTTTTCACCCGGGGGTTATATGGTTCACATTGATTTGTGCACCCGTGAAGGCGTGATGAAGGCTTATGCTTTCCGGACGCCAGAGCAGGCTTTAAGTATGATAGATGAGATAAAGGATGATGATTTTCAGTGGTTTAATCTTGACTGGGAGGGCAGGAAATTCACCTGCCCGAAAAAGTTTATTAAAAGAATGACAAGCTGGTCTTATATTAAAATGATGCGGGGGTTCCTGTAACCTACCTTTTGTTAACAATCCGGAAATAAATAAAATCACGCTGGGATGTGTATTTTCTTAATATCCGAATCGTTTCGGTTCCTCTGAAAAGCCACCTCCTGGCAGAAGTCACTTTTCCGCCGAGAGGTCAGCGCCCGGCCGTCCGGATATGGCGGTAACGGCGCAATATGAAAAAGACGCCCCTCATCACATACATCGGGGACTTTACGGGTGTGTGTGCCTCACCGGCCTGATGCCGGATGTCCGTGTCGCAGGTCTCACAGTGGCTGATAAAATAATAACGATCCTCCGTGGTCAGAGGTGCACAGCAGCGCCGGCAGCGTACGGGACCCATGGCGTTTCTTCTCCGCTTAACCTGCTGTATACCCGCAGTGGTTTAAGCAAAGACCGCCGCTACCGTTAAGGCAACCGGGCGCACGTGAATAAGAGGATTCCTGGCAGTGCGGGCCGCGATCACCGGGGGGCAGGGCTCAGTGGCAGCGCGCGGGCAGGGCGCCAGCCCAGAGGCGCAGGCTGGCGGAAGAAAAATGCAGGGGGCGTCCTTCCGGCAGGGCGCCGGACAGCCGGACTTCGCGGCCCGCACTCCCGGACAGCATGTCCAGCATCGCGCCGGGCACCCGGGCGTAGAGAATGTTGCAGTGGCCCCGCAGGGCCCCGCTGGCACACGTCCATCCGCCGCCGTCCTGCCCTGCGCGGTTATGTATGTCAGCATCCGAAAGTCTGCCGTGCGGCGCCTCCAGCGAAATCAGAAGCGCTCCGTCGTCATCGCAGGTAGCGTGCAGAAACACGTTTTTATCCTCCGAAGACGTGATGCAGGTGCCGGAGCCGGGAGTGCAGGCTGCCCGCTGCGCCCATAAGGGGGGCGCTATGAGCACTAACAGCAGCAGCATCTTGTTCATGAACGGCCCGCCTGTATGAAATTTGTACGCCACCCGCCGTCGGGCATGGAGCGCTCCCTGGCCGATGGTGTATGCACCCTGCCCACAGGGTTATCCACCGCACGGGTGCATAAGTTCGCCTGTGCGCCGCCGGCGAAAAAAAACCGCGCGGGTGCGCGGTCAGGACGTTCCGTAAATACCGGACAACACGCCTCCTGCCGTCCGGACCTGAGTCAGGTGCAGAAGGGCGGAGACGTCAGCTCTCTTCGTTTGCTGTGCAGACGCGTTGTGTGTGCAGCGCGGGGAGTATATCCCTTTTATCTGTGTGGCACCGGCCCGCCTTCATGAAATAAAACGTCCGGCACGATAAAAAAATGCCCGCAAGCCTTCACGGGCTAATCGTTGATTTGTACCGTGGTGAGACGGCACCGCTTTATTAATCATTTTCCGTGACATTAATCCATGAATATCACGTTAAACAGGGAATTATCAGATTAAGTTGCATTAGGAAGGAGGAATTACGCTAAGCTGGCGCGGACGTGCCGGCTCCCGCCATCCCGCCGTGCGGCACAGAAAAGGTGCGCTGTTCTGCCTTTTGACCGGGGCCGCAGGCGTTACACTCTGATGACACCTTAACCGGGCCCCTGACGCCATGCCGCTGAAAAAATTCCGCCTCCGCACGCTTCTCATCTCACTCTCCGTCGGCGGGGTGATCCTGACCGCCTGCCTGCTGCTCGGGTCGCTGCTGATTTTTCAGAAGGGCAACATTGAGGACAGCCTGCTTGAGGGCAACATCGCCTACGCGCGCAAGCTGGCCGACACCACCGATCGTTATCTCGCCACGGCGCAGCGCGAGCTCGCCTGGAGCGCCGGCCAGATTAAGGGCCTGACCGATCCGGGGCTGCTGCGGGGCGAGACCGATCGCCTGCGGCTGCAGTCCGGCTTTTTTAATACCGTGGTGGTGGTTAACCGTGACGCCATCATCGCGGCGACCTCGCCGGAGAGCCTGAGCCTGATTGGCGTAAAGCTGCATTCCGACGCGAGCCGGCAGGCTATTGCCACGCAGAAGCCGTTTATTTCGTCGCCCTTTACCTCGGCGACGGGCAACTACGTGGTGTTCCTGTCGCAGCCGCTCTTCACGCCGGACGGCAGTTACCTGGGTTACATTGGCGGCACCATCTACCTCAAAAAACAGAGCATGCTGAGCGACATCCTGAGCCAGCATTTCTACGCCCGCGGCTCCACCGTCAGCATCGTCAGCAATGACGGCCTCATCATCTTCAGCCACGATCCGTCCCGCGTGGGAACAAAAATGGCGCTGAACTCCGCGCTGCGCAAGCGGCTGGCCACCACGGACAGCGGGCGGTTCAGCTCGGAGGCTGACGGGCAGCAGTTCCTGACCGGCTACGCCAGCCTGCATAAAACGGACTGGAACATTTTTATCGCCGGGACCTCTGAGACGGTCCGGCATATCATGGTGCGCACGGCAGAAAACGCCCTGTGGTTCCTGCTGGGCATCGTTATCCTGACGGTCGCCGTGGTGACCCTGCTGGCCGGGCGCATTGCCTCTCCCCTGGAGACGCTGGCGGGCATGGTGCGGGATGGAGGAAATGACGCGTCGCTGGCGTCGGTGAAGGCCTGGTACTTTGAGGCCGACCGCCTGAAGCAGGCCGTGGAGGAGTACCGCCACGCCGTGGCAGGCCACATGGCCGCGCTCAGCGACGAGGCCATGACCGACCCGCTGACCGGGCTCTGCAACCGGCGTGGCTTTACCCTGCTGGCGGACAGGAGCCGCGAAGATGCCTCGCAGTGCGTGATTGCACTTGATATCGACCACTTTAAGAAAATTAACGACTGGTACGGGCACGATGCGGGTGATGCGGTGCTGGTCAGCCTGGCGGGCCTGCTGCGG
Organism: Pantoea sp. Morm; assembly: GCF_016643525.1. Classification (NCBI taxonomy): domain Bacteria; kingdom Pseudomonadati; phylum Pseudomonadota; class Gammaproteobacteria; order Enterobacterales; family Erwiniaceae; genus Pantoea; species Pantoea sp. Morm. The sequence goes on from NZ_VOQX01000140.1 coordinate 7,296, forward strand.
CAGGCCTGCCGCACGGGAGACGTGGTCAGCCGCTTCGGCGGCGAGGAGTTTATTCTCCTGCTGCCGCAGACGGCGCTGGAGGATGCGGCCCGGACGGCGGAGCGCATCCGCGAGGTAGTGAGCACCACGATGTTCCCGTTCGTCGGGGCCATGACGGTGTCGGCCGGCGTGGCGTCCCTGGCCGACTGTGGCAGCCGGGAAGCGCTTCTGCGTCGCGCCGACGAGGCCCTTTATGAAGCCAAAGGCGCCGGCCGTGACGCGGTCATCGTCGCCGGGCCGGAGGGATTCAGACGCTACAGGACGCCCGCCTGAGGGCTGTCAAGCGGCGGCGGCGGGTCAGCACTGGCCGCGCAGCTTCCAGGACAGCCACTCGTCAAGCTCCGGCTCCGGCAGCGGCCGGGAATAGAAGAAGCCCTGCGCCTGGTCGCAGCCGTACTCTGTGAGCGCGGTAACCGTATCAGCGTCCTCAACGCCTTCGGCCAGCACCGTGTAGTCCAGGTCCTTAAGCATGGCAATAATGCTGCGGGCGATAATGCGCGAGGCGGTATCGGACGAGATTTCGCTGATGAGCGTGCGGTCCAGTTTGATGACGTC
>NZ_VOQX01000141.1:0-7767 GCF_016643525.1 Pantoea sp. Morm
CCGGTGCCCCCTTCATACACAGGAGCATCACTATGTCTCGATTCATGCACGGCGACAGCGTACAGGTTATGGGCGGCTTTCCGGACAAGAGCATTGATTTCATTCTGACGGACCCGCCGTACCTCGTCGGCTTTAAGGACCGTTCCGGTCGCTCGATTGCCAACGACGTGAACAGCGAGTGGGTCCAGCCGGCGAGCAACGAAATGTTCCGGGTGCTGAAAGACAACAGCCTGGCGGTTAGCTTCTACGGCTGGAACCGGATAGACATTTTTATGCAGGCGTGGAAGGCGGCGGGGTTCCGCGTGGTGGGCCACATCGTCTTCACCAAGCCTTACGCCTCAAAGTCGGCCTTCGTGGGCTACCAGCACGAAAGCGCCTACGTGCTGGCCAAAGGGCGCCCGGCGCTGCCGGCGAAGCCGCTGCCCGACGTGATGCCGTGGGAGTACACCGGCAACCGGCATCACCCCACCGAAAAGCCGGTCAGCGCCCTGCGACCGCTGATTGAAACCTTCACGCAGCCCGGTGCCATTGTCCTGGATCCGTTTGCTGGGTCCGGCTCAACCTGCGTGGCCGCCCAGGCGTGCGGGCGCCGCTGGATTGGTATCGAGCTGATGGAGCAGTACCACGCCGCCGGCCTGCGCCGCCTGTATGCCCACCGCGACGCCCGCGCTGCCTGATGATAGGAGATAACCTGATGAGCGATCACACTATGCACCCTGATAACGATACCCTGCCGGCCGACGTCGCCGACCTGGAAGAATCGCTGTACGAATTTCATCTGCACCTGCGCGACATGATTGCGCGCCACCTCTGGCAGGGCGCCAGCCGCGAGCAGCGTATGGCTGGCCTGCTGATTGAGGGGATCGATAATGACCTGGTTGAACTGTACCGGCGCGCGGCCGTGATACAAAAACACCTGAGGGCGTGACTGATTAAAAATCCAACAGCGCTCTGCATCCCTGCCGGCGTACGGCAGGGCCGTTTTTATCCACAGGGTTCCGGGGCGGATATGCACCCCGGATGTGGACAAGACGAAAAGGACGTTGCTGCGCGCCTCATTGATGCCGCCTGCGGCGGGGGAATAAAAACCGTGCGGTCTGCGGCCGGTGCCGTGACTTCACTTTAGCCCGGCCGCTGCGTGTTTAAGAGGCGCAAGCTCACCGTCCTTGTATGTTTAATGCTGAACCAGGATAAATCTAAACTTATCCTGTTTTTTTACTGATGCTGCAGCACGATCTCCGTCCTGGGATTAAGAAGCCCGCGGGTGAGCACTATGCGCAGCATTACTTTCAGCTATAACCCGAACAATTGCCTGGCGCACCTAAAGCCCGTATCTGCAAGGCAGGGAGAACTGAAATGAGCGATAAAACAACCGTTGGTATTGACGTTTCAAAGTTCGCTTTAGATGTCTGGATCGACACTAGTGAGCGACTGATACATCTGGAGAACTCCGCTTCCGGTATCGCGCAACTGCTGAATGAATTCGAAGGACTTCACATATCAGGCGTTATAATGGAGGCCACAAGCCGGTATCACTCTCTGGCTGAATCAATGCTGATTTCTGCGGGTTTGCCTGTCGCAGTCATTAATCCGCGACAAATAAAGAATTTTGCCCGGGCAATGGGCAAGGTGGCAAAAAGCGACCCCATTGATGCCAGGATAATCTGTGAGTATGGTCGTCGTATGAAACCGGAGTTCAGACCTGTCAGGGATAAAGAACTTCAGGATATGGCACTGCTCCTGACGCGGCGGCGTCAGTTGGTACAGAATCGTGTCATGGAAATCACCAGGCTTCAGGAGAAAAGCGGTGCCTGGATTGAGAAGGGCATTATGGAGCATATTGCCTGGCTGAATGTGCAGATCGATGCGCTTGATAAGGAAATAAAGGACCAGCTGAATCAGAATGCTGCGTTATCTCCAAAACGAAAAATGCTTGAAAAAGTTAAGGGTATCGGGCCGGTAACTCAGGCTGCGATCCTGAGTCAGCTTCCGGAGCTGGGACATCTTAATCGCAGGCAGATTTCAGCCCTGGTTGGCGTATGTCCCTATGACAGGGACAGCGGGCAGCTTCGTGGTAAAAGGGCTATCTGGGGCGGCAGGTCTGGTCTGCGCGCAACACTCTATATGGCAATGCTTTCAGCGGTTCGATATAACCCCCGAATTAAAGATTTTTACACGTCGCTTGTTGCACGCGGAAAACCCAAAAAAGTGGCTATAACTGCCTGTATCAGAAAATTTATTACGATACTGAATGCGATGTTCCGTGATCAAAAGGACTGGGTATATAGCTGAAGGATTAGTTTACGGCCTTGGGTGAAACATACGATACGCCTCCGGACTAAATCTGAACGAGGCGATGGTCCGTTTTGTGCCAGGAGCGGACATCCAGATCATTTCATAGTGTTAAGTGCACGGGAAGTCTTCAAGTATGTTAATTATCAAATCGAGTGGGAAGATGATTTCATTGGTCTGTCTGAGCTCTTCTATGCTCCACCAGTAGTGATCATTAATGACTTCTTTTTCGTTGTTACTCCAACCTGAGCGGTCAATTTCTGATTTAATCGTAGATATAATAAAGAAGCGTTCTTCAGCAAGAACGTTCTCACCACTTGGTAGCATCATATGGAAGGTTCTGGAGGCTATTTGTGGTCCCGTAGTTCTTCTTGTCAGGCCCGTTTCTTCAAATAATTCACGTAACGCCGCCTGCTCAAAAGACTCGTTGTGCTCGAGTCCTCCCCCTGGCGTTGCCCAGTATGTTTTTCCTTCCAGAGCATCATCTTTATGGCAGAATCTAAAGAGCAGAACGTGATTTTCAGGTGAAAGGACTATCAATCGAGAGGCTGGACGAGTACGCATGTAATCCCTCTTAAATAAAATTTAAACCCTCATTTCGGATCTTCCAATAAGCATAGATTGCAGTCTACAAGTGCACATTGAGAATACCTTTTCTTACCACGTCAACTGCGCTTATCGTCCACTCCTCGCTCATGGCAGACCTTTAGGTCTTAAGTTTCAGGCACTCTAAAAGGTATGACAGCGATTTGACTGGTCCCGAGTGGAGTCTGTTTGAACGGGTTTCATCCCAGGGCATGGCATCGTCAGTGCAAAAGTCTCCTACACATTCCATTTCAAGACTTTCATCCAGTAACCCAACGGGAATCCAGACATAAGGCAAGTCCCGCAGAATGTTAGGCACAGTTGAGCCACATACGCTGCAAAAATCTGTACGGTAGCCAGTTGGCTTAAACCACGAGGCGATGCAGTTTTCCCCTTGTATCCAGCGAAACTCATTGCTTTTCACTAACGTGGCGAGATTATAACCTGCACCACTCTGCTTTCTACAAAGCGAGCAATGACAACGATAAAATCGTGATGGTTTATAACTGAGTTGAAATTCAACCGTTTTACACAAACATGACCCATTCATTTAACCCTATCCCTACCCGATTTCAGATACTTAAAGAAACATTATCATCTTTTTAATACTGAGTAAGAGCGTTCGTTTTGGCATTTCAAAATCAGCTATTGATCGGGCTTGATGTCCGTGTCTCGCTCACAGCGGACATTGGGCTGGATAGCGTACGCATTGTGCTAGAAGCGGACGTTAGTTGTGTATCTGGGTAAATATACAGTGTTCTTTGCTTTCATCATGAAATAGGTATGCTTTGAGCAGATTAACAGGTAAATTTATCTGTTGCTGGAAAAGAAAAAACATTCCAGTTTGGAAACTTTGATGGGATTGACCTAAAATGACAGGCAAAAAAATAATGAAGCCCTGCAAGCATTGGGCAGGAGTTAACAGTATCGTTTGGATTTAAATACTTTAACGTCGGATGTTCATCAGGTAAATCTAGAGAAAGCGTGCCGGCAAAATATACAAATGTTAGGCATCATTCACGGAGTAGCCATTGAATATACAACAAATTAATTACTCAGCTGCTTATTCCTTTGCTCATGCTACTATCTCTGCTGTGCGGAACCCTTCAGAAATTGGAGAAGGTGACATAATTGCTGATTTTTTTGAATTTCGAACCCAGAGTTTTTTTGAACAAATTGAGAAGCCCCAACAATATACTTTGCTTCATACCTTTATTTCCAGCGTAAATGGATTCGGGATACAACATTATCTCGGAAAGGTTGGTGAGGAAAGCATTATAGCTGACTATGGTCCATTACTTGATGGGGCAAACATCTCACGCCCAATATGGTTTACAGAACAGTATGTTAGCGATCATATATACGAATTGAGCGGAATCTTGGAGACTGCCACCGAAACAATTTCTGAAGCAGCCTTCCAATTGCTATTTGCAGACAGAACTTTTTTATATGAATTTAGTCGGTTTATTCAGCCGTTTATTGGTCGGCTACAGCCCAATGAGCATCAATGCATCGCTAGCCCGGGTGTTATCAAGAGATCACACTTTCCCGCATGGTTAAAAAACGCAGTATTTCATCGTGACAAAGGAAGGTGCCAACTCTGTGGTTGTGATCTCACTAATATTTTGGTTCCAACAGTGAGTAGACACATAGATCATATGGTTCCGTTAAAATTATCAGGAACCAATGATCCGACAAATTTTCAACTTACATGTGGATCGTGTAATACATCTAAAGGGGCTAAAGTACATGCAAACCCCCATTATACGTATTCATATTGGTAGCCTAACGGGTAGAGGTTGTCGGGCAAGTACTACGCTGCGCTCCATACCTGCCCCAACTGCAAGCGTCAATTTACATAAGGAGTCACTATGACTTTTTCAAACATGTTAAATGACAACGTTACTCTGCTGAGAAAGAACGGTGATCGAGTGGATGGCATCAAAGCCAGTATTCAGTCGAAGAAGATTTTCATCAACCGGTCTGATATTTTGATTGAAACCGGCGACCTTATTCAGAGGAGAATGTCGAATGGTGGAGAAGAAACTTACGAGGTTATCGATCCTGGATTTCACGAAGGTTTCGGGGGGATAGAAGCACACTACCAAATGACCCATCGGAAACTTGGCCTACCTGAAGCCAAGGCAGCAGTTCAGAGCATTACGTATAATATTTCCGGGCCGAACGCTCGCGTCAACAATCATTCTACTGATAACTCAGTTAATACTGCCAATATTAATCCTGATGTCGCGGAGCACATTTCTATGTTGCGTCAAGAGGTGAAACGCCTTTTACCTCAGCAGGACCAGCAGTCCGCTAATGAGGTAGTTAATGCCATTGAAAGTCAGTTCGAATCAAGCACACCAAGTAAGGTTGTAGTCAAAACGCTTCTGGCTGCTTTGCCCAGTGCTGGCAGCATTGCCTCAATTGGCTCGTTCCTTCTCTCTGCGCTGGGTGGCTGAGGCGAAAATTAACAATGCCAGGCACCACGGCAGCTTTTCCGTTGCGGCTTCGCCTACACTCGAAGCTACGCATTCGCGAGGCGTTAATGTCCGCTATTCGCTCAAAGCGAACCGTTCCCATGCTTAAGTCCGCTTCGTGCCAGAAGCAGTTGTTCAATCAGCAATGCCTTAGTTGCGTAATGAAATAGATGACGAACAGTGTTTTGTTTACGTAAGGTAAATGCTCATTCCTCCGTCAACAAAAGGACTAAGCATGGGCAGGTTTAAGGGAAAACGTATACTGATCACTGGTGGTACAAGTGGCATGGGGCTGGCAGGCGCGCAGCGCATTATCACTGAAGGTGGCGATGTAGCTATTACAGGACTGAGTGACGAAAGACTGGAGCGCGCCCGTACTTTGCTGCCTAAAACATCGCTTATTTTGAAAAGTGATTCTGCAAGCGAAGTTGACATCAATGCGCTAAAGGAAGCTATTAGCGATTGGGGTTCACTTGATGGATTATGGCTCAATGCTGGCTTCGCGGAGGTCAGCTCTCCAGAATCTGTAACGGCGGATTCTTTTAATCGCATGATGAACGCAAATGTGCGCGGCCCGATGCTACAGCTTGCCGCCCTATCAAAATCACTTAATTCAGGTGCATCCGTTCTGGTTACTTCGTCCTCTTCAACTTACGAAGGTGCGGCTATGACAAGCCTGTATGCAGCGACGAAAGGCGCCGTTATCGCCATGGTCAAAAGCTGGGCATCTGCACTGGCCGAACGTGGCATTCGTGCCAACACTTTGGTGCCAGGCCCAATTGAAACTAATTTCAGGCACTTTATGCCAGAAGAGTCGCGTCAGCAGTTTGAAGATTTCGTGGTAAGCCAGGTTCCTTTAGGTCGCGCAGGCACAGCAGAAGAAGCCGCTGCGGTTGCACTCTTCCTCCTGTCCGATGACGCATCCTATGTTACTGGCAGTCAGTATGCTGTAGACGGCGGGCTGGTACATTACTGATGCGTCTATAAGGAATTATGAAATCTGTCGAATAGATCCAATAAAATCTGCTATTAGCTACAGCGGATCTTGGCTGCTGTAGATGTCCGCTCTGTGCCAAAAGCGGAAGTTATTTGTTAGCTTGATTATAACCTCATCATTTTTATGTTAGAAAATGAGAAGGCCTGATTGTTAGAGCTAAAACTTACAATTCAAGGAAAGAGGAAGCCATGCTTTTTGCAATAAGATTCACCGATAAACCAACGGCATTCCAAGTCAGAAAAGAACACTTCAATTCCCATATCGAGTGGTTAAAGCAACATAAGAATATCATCAAGGCTGCCGGTTCATTACGTCAAAAAGACAAAGACCAACCAGTTGGAGCGCTATGGATAGTCGAAGCTGCTAATGAAGATGAGGCCGAAAAGGTATTTGAGACTGACCCATTTTGGGTATTTGGACTGAGATCCTCAGTGGAAGTATTATCCTGGAGTCTTGCCTTTGAGGACATGCTTGCCTGAGCTTCCCTTTTTTTGACGCTCAGAAATTTTCGGTAAATTTCCATTAGTCTTAAGAGAAACCGCGAACTTCCGTTAATCGCTCTTAACAGACCTCATACCCGTGTCAGTCTGCTTCGTGCCACGAGCGGACGTTAATGGCGTGGTATTTATAAAACATGGTGCAAAACTCATGTTAAGTTGATCTCTTAGCAGAAGTGAAAAATTTACGACAGGAGAAAGCCTGAAGTGAAAGCATTTACGGTGCGTCGCATTAATGAGAGCGACCTAGAGGATTTCAGAAGAGTTAGACTGGAAGCATTGCTCCTTCATCCGGACGCTTTTGGCGCGTCCTACGAAGACTGGAGCCAGAAGCCAGCACCATTCTTTGCTGAAAAATTGCGAACCAATTATGTTTTCGGTGGATTTGACCTTCACAACACCATACAGGGCCTGATTGGTTTGAGCTTCAGTACCTCACCAAAGCTGAGTCATGTCGCTACTATCTGGGGGATGTATGTCCGTGCCGGGATGAGGGGATCGGGACTATCATCAGGGCTAATGGAGGCTGCGCTGGAAGCTGCAAGCTCAGTAAGAACTGTAAAGCTTTCCGTCGTCACAACGAATCATGCTGCATATGCACTCTATCAGTCGTACGGTTTCACTAACTGGGCCACTGATACTGCTGCGCTTTACGCTAATGGTATTTTTCATGACGAATATCTTATGAGACGAGACTCGAAAAACGACTCATAACAAAGCCATAATGATAAATAATTGCTTATCGTGGCGACATAATCGTTCGTAGTGCAAAGGCTACGTCCGCTCCTCGCTGTGAGTTCAACTGATGGACGCAACACACTTATTGAACCGTTCTGCGGGTGATTCATATTCTAGCGTTTTTCTCGGTCTTTCGTTGAGCTGTCTGGCAACGCTGTTTAGTCTCTGCTGACTGTGA
>NZ_VOQX01000142.1:0-7740 GCF_016643525.1 Pantoea sp. Morm
AAACAGGTTAAATAATCGATGTCATCAATTCGACTGGCTGATTTAGCCCAGCAGTTGGATGCAGAATTGCACGGAGATGGCGATATCGCCATCTCCGGCATTGCTTCTATGCAATCCGCCACCCCTGGTCAAATCACTTTTCTTGCCAACAGCCGCTACCGCGAGCAGCTCGCACAGGTTCAGGCCTCAGCCGTGGTGCTGACGGAAGCGGATCTGGAGTGGTGTAAAACCGCCGCGCTGGTGGTGAAAAACCCTTACCTGACTTATGCCCGTATGGCACAACTGCTGGACACCACGCCGCAGCCCGCGCAAAATATCGCGCCCAGCGCCGTGATCGATCCGAGCGCGAAGCTGGGGAACAATGTCTCGGTGGGCGCTAACGCGGTCATCGAGTCCGGCGTTGAGCTGGGTGATGACGTGGTGATTGGCGCCGGCTGCTTTGTCGGCAAGCGCACGCGCATTGGCCGTGGTTCCCGTCTGTGGGCCAACGTTACGGTTTATCATGAAACTCAGATTGGTCAGGATTGTCTGATTCAGTCTGGCACCGTGATTGGTGCCGATGGTTTCGGTTATGCTAACGACCGCGGCAACTGGGTGAAAATTCCTCAGCTGGGCACCGTGGTGATTGGCGATCGGGTAGAAATTGGTGCCTGTACCACGATCGATCGCGGTGCGCTGGATAACACTCTGATCGGCAATGGTGTTATCATAGACAACCAGTGTCAGATTGCGCACAACGTCGTGATTGGTGATAACACCGCGGTTGCCGGTGGTGTGATCATGGCGGGTAGTCTGAAGATTGGGCGTTACTGTATGATTGGCGGAGCCAGCGTCATTAACGGCCATATGGAAATCTGTGACAAAGTGACGGTAACCGGCATGGGCATGGTCATGCGTCCCATCACAGAGCCTGGGGTATACTCATCGGGTATCCCGCTGCAACCCAACAAAACCTGGCGTAAAACGGCAGCGCTGGTGATGAACATCGATGACATGAGCAAACGCTTAAAAGCCATCGAACGCAAGGTCGGCAAAGACGACTGAGCACATCCCGGCTCTACCCGCTTTCATAATAAAGCAGCGTACCTTCTTTCACCTCGGGGTTAACCAGAGTGCGGCAGCAGGTATCATGGTAAGCGAAACGCCACTGAACTGATTTGCGGCCTGCGAAAGATCATTTTGATCGGTGCAGGCCGTGTTATTGTTGCCATCAGATTTTTTAGGACAGGAAGAGTATTTTGACAACTGAAACGCATACTCTGAAAATTGAAGAGATTTTAGAACTGCTGCCGCACCGCTACCCGTTTTTGCTGGTTGACCGCGTGCTGGAATTTGAAGAGCATAAATATCTGCGTGCGGTAAAGAACGTTTCTGTTAATGAACCGTTTTTCCAGGGACACTTCCCTGGTAAACCGATTTTCCCAGGCGTTCTGATCCTGGAAGCGATGGCGCAGGCGACCGGTATTCTGGCGTTTAAAAGCGTTGGAAAACTGGAACCGGGCGAGCTGTACTATTTCGCCGGTATCGACGAAGCCCGTTTTAAGCGTCCGGTAGTGCCGGGCGACCAGATGATCATGGAAGTCACCTTCGAGAAGACCCGCCGTGGCCTGACGCGCTTCAAAGGCGTGGCAACCGTAGACGGTAAGATTGTCTGTGAAGCGACCATGATGTGTGCCCGTAGCCGGGAGGCATAATTAGTGATTGATTCAACCGCCAGCATCCATCCAACGTCCATCATTGAAGAAGGTGCGGTGATCGGCGCCAACGTCCAAATCGGTCCGTTTTGTGTTGTCGGAGCGAACGTGGAAATTGGCGAAGGCACGGTGCTGAAATCGCACGTGGTGGTGAATGGCCACACGCGTATCGGTAAAGATAACCAGATCTACCAGTTCGTTTCGATTGGCGAAGTGAATCAGGATCTGAAATATGCCGGTGAACCGACCCGCGTTGAAGTCGGCGATCGCAATCGCATCCGCGAGAGCGTCACCATTCATCGTGGCACCACGCAGGGTGGCGGGCTGACCAAAGTCGGCAGCGACAACCTGCTGATGGTCAATGCGCACATTGCCCATGACTGCGTGATCGGCAATCGCTGTATTCTGGCCAACAACGTAACGCTGGGCGGCCACGTTACCGTGGATGATTTTGCCATCATCGGCGGCGTGACGGCGGTGCACCAGTGGTGCACCATTGGTGCCCACGTGATGGTAGGCGGTTGTTCCGGCGTCGCGCAGGACGTGCCGCCGTACGTGATTGCGCAGGGCAACCATGCCACGCCGTTCGGTGTCAATATCGAAGGCCTGAAGCGTCGTGGCTTCAGCAAAGAAGCACTGCACGCCATTCGTAACGCGTACAAGCTGCTGTACCGCAGCGGTAAAACGCTGGATGAAGTGAAGCCGGAGATCGAAGAACTGGCCAAACTTCATAGCGAAGTGCAGCCTTTCTACGACTTCTTTGCCCGTTCTACCCGTGGATTGATTCGTTAATTCATGTCAGTGCGTCCCTTAACGATTGCCCTGGTCGCCGGAGAAACCTCCGGCGATATTCTTGGTGCCGGATTGATTCGTGCGCTGAAGGCGCGCCATCCTGACGCGCGCTTCGTTGGCGTTGCCGGTCCGCTGATGCAGGCCGAAGGCTGCGAAGCCTGGTACGAGATGGAAGAGCTGGCGGTAATGGGCATCGTTGAGGTGCTTGGCCGCCTGCGCCGTTTGCTGCACATCCGCAAGGATTTAACCCAGCGCTTTACCGAGCTGCGGCCGGATGTTTTCGTCGGCATCGATGCCCCGGATTTCAACATCACGCTGGAAGGCAACCTCAAGCGTGCCGGCATTCGCACCATTCATTACGTCAGTCCCTCCGTGTGGGCCTGGCGACAAAAGCGCGTGTTCAAAATTGGCCGCAACACCGATCTGGTGCTGGCGTTTCTGCCTTTTGAAAAAGCGTTTTACGATCGCTACAACGTGCCGTGCCGCTTTATCGGGCACACCATGGCCGATGCGATGCCGCTGCAGCCGGACAAACTGGCCGCGCGGCGTGAATTAGGGATCGCTGATGATGCGCTGTGCCTCGGCCTGCTGCCGGGCAGCCGTGGCGCGGAAGTGGAGATGCTCAGCGCTGATTTCCTGCGCGCTGCACAGCTGCTGCGCCAGCGTTATCCGGCGCTGGAGATCGTAGTGCCGCTGGTTAACGCGAAGCGGCGCGCGCAGTTCGAGCAGATCAAAGCCAGCGTCGCGCCGGAATTGCCGATGCACCTGCTGGATGGCAAAGGGCGCCAGGCGATGATCGCCAGCGACGCGGCGATTCTGGCTTCCGGCACTGCAGCGCTGGAGTGCATGCTGGCGAAATGCCCGATGGTGGTGGGCTATCGTATGAAGCCGTTCACCTTCTGGCTGGCGAAGCGGCTGGTGAAAACCCTGTTCGTTTCGCTGCCTAACCTGCTGGCCGGCCGTGAACTGGTGCAGGAGCTGCTGCAGGAGGAGTGCCAGCCTGCAGCGTTAGCTGCGGCGCTGGAGCCGCTGCTGCATGCCGGTCCGGAGCGTGACGCGCTGCTGGCCACTTTCACCCAATTGCATCAGCAGATTCGCTGGAACGCCGACGAACAGGCGGCGGATGCGGTACTGGAGATTGCCAATGGCTGAATTTATTTATCCTGATGCCCGGCTGATTGCCGGCGTTGATGAAGTCGGACGTGGCCCGCTGGTCGGTGCCGTGGTGACCGCCGCCGTGATCCTCGATCCGGCGCAGCCGATTGCCGGCCTGGCGGATTCCAAAAAGCTGTCTGAAAAACGCCGCCTTGCGCTGTTTGATGAAATCAAAGAGAAAGCGCTGGCGTGGAGCCTGGGCCGCGCTGAGCCGGAAGAGATTGACCAGCTGAACATCCTGCACGCCACCATGCTGGCGATGCAGCGCGCGGTTGCCGGTCTGCATATTGCACCGGATTTTGTTCTGATTGATGGCAACCGCTGTCCGGCGCTGCCGATGCCGTCGCAGGCGGTGGTGAAGGGCGATAGTCTGGTGCGGGAAATCAGCGCCGCCTCGATCATCGCCAAAGTCACGCGCGACCGTGAAATGGCCGAGCTGGACCTGCTGTTTCCGCAGTACGGTTTCGCCCATCACAAAGGCTATCCGACCGCGCTGCACATGGAAAAACTGACGCAGTTTGGTGCCACACCTCACCACCGCCGCAGCTTTGCGCCGGTGCGTAACGCCCTGATTGATGCTGATGTGCTGGCCGCGCGCCAGCCGACTACGCTTTAATAGCCTGACGCTGTTTTAACCGGAAACTGATATGGCTGAACCTCGTTTTATACATCTGCGCGTACACAGCGATTACTCCATGGTCGATGGTCTGGCCAAGACCGGGCCGCTGGTAAAAAAGGCGGCCGCGCTCGGCATGCCAGCCATTGCCATCACCGACTACACCAACCTGTGCGGGCTGGTGCGCTTTTATGGCAGCGCGCATAGCGCCGGTATCAAACCGATCGTCGGGGCTGACTTCCAGGTGGCCAGCGATTTAATGGGCGATGAGCTGACGCAGCTCACCGTGCTGGCCGCTAATAACACCGGTTACCAGAATCTGACGCTGCTGATTTCGCGCGCTTACCAGCGCGGTTACGGTATCGCCGGACCGATTATCGATCGCGACTGGCTCCTGGAGCTGGGCGAAGGGTTGATTCTGCTGTCGGGCGGACGGCGCGGTGACGTCGGTCGCAGCCTGCTGCGCGGCAATAACGCGCTGGTGGCGCAGTGCCTGAGTTTCTATCAGCAGCATTTCCCCAACCGCTACTATCTGGAACTGACGCGTACCGGCCGGCCAGACGAAGAGGCCTATCTGCACGCCGCGGTTGAACTGGCGATTGCTGAATCGGTGCCGGTGGTGGCCACCAATGAAGTCTGCTTCCTCAACGAAGAAGATTTTGATGCCCATGAAATCCGCGTGGCGATTCACGACGGCTACACGCTGGACGATCCTAAACGTCCGCGCAACTACAGTCCTCAGCAATATATGCGCAGCGAAGAGGAGATGTGCGAGCTGTTCTCGGACATCCCGGAAGCGCTGGAAAACAGCGTAGAGATTGCTAAGCGTTGTAACGTCACGGTGCGCCTCGGCGAATACTTCCTGCCGCAATTCCCGACCGGCGACATGTCGACCGAAGATTTTCTGGTGATGAAGTCGCGCGAAGGGCTTGAGGAGCGCCTGGCGTTTCTCTTCCCGGATGAGCAGGTGCGTGCCGAACGCCGGCCGGAGTATGACGAGCGTCTCGACATTGAGCTCAACGTCATTAACCAGATGGGCTTCCCCGGCTACTTCCTGATCGTGATGGAGTTTATCCAGTGGTCGAAGGACAACGGCATTCCGGTCGGGCCGGGGCGTGGTTCCGGCGCCGGTTCGCTGGTGGCCTACGCGCTGAAAATTACCGATCTCGATCCGCTGGAGTTTGACCTGCTGTTTGAACGTTTCCTTAACCCGGAACGTGTCTCGATGCCCGACTTTGACGTCGACTTCTGCATGGAAAAACGTGACCAGGTGATCGATCACGTGGCTGAGATGTACGGCCGCGATGCGGTGTCGCAGATTATCACCTTTGGTACCATGGCGGCGAAAGCGGTGATTCGTGACGTCGGCCGGGTGCTGGGGCATCCGTACGGCTTTGTTGATCGCATCTCAAAACTGATCCCGCCGGATCCCGGCATGACGCTGGAAAAAGCGTTCCAGGCGGAACCGCAGCTGCCGGAGATCTACGAAGCTGACGAAGAGGTCAAAGCGCTGATCGACATGGCGCGCAAGCTGGAAGGGGTCACGCGTAACGCCGGCAAGCACGCCGGTGGCGTAGTTATTGCGCCGACCAAAATCACCGATTTTGCGCCGCTGTACTGCGATGAGAACGGCCAGTTCCCGGTCACCCAGTTCGATAAAAACGACGTGGAATACGCCGGACTGGTGAAGTTTGACTTCCTCGGCCTGCGCACGCTGACCATCATCGACTGGGCGCTGAAGATGATCAACCCGCGGCGCGAAAAGCAGGGTTTACCGCCAATCGATATCGCCGCCATCCCGCTGGATGACAAAAAAAGCTTCGACATGCTGCAACGCTCGGAAACCACTGCGGTGTTCCAGCTTGAATCGCGCGGCATGAAAGATCTGATCAAGCGCCTGAAGCCGGACTGTTTCGAAGATATGATCGCACTGGTGGCGCTGTTCCGTCCGGGGCCGCTGCAGTCGGGCATGGTCGATAACTTTATTGACCGTAAGCACGGCCGTGAAGCCATCTCTTACCCGGACATTCAGTGGCAGCATGAGAGCCTGAAGCCGGTGCTGGAGCCGACCTACGGCATCATCCTCTATCAGGAACAGGTGATGCAGATTGCCCAGGTCCTGTCCGGCTATACGCTGGGCGGCGCGGATATGCTGCGTCGTGCCATGGGTAAAAAGAAGCCGGAGGAGATGGCCAAGCAGCGTTCGGTGTTCCAGGACGGTGCTGAGAAGATGGGCATCAACGGCGAACTGTCGATGAAAATCTTCGATCTGGTGGAGAAGTTCGCGGGCTACGGCTTTAACAAGTCGCACTCTGCTGCTTATGCGCTGGTCTCCTATCAGACGCTGTGGCTGAAAGCGCACTATCCGGCCGAGTTCATGGCGGCGGTGATGACCGCCGATATGGATAACACCGAGAAGGTGGTTGGACTGGTGGATGAGTGCTGGCGCATGGGGCTGAAAGTGCTGCCGCCAGACATTAACTCCGGGCTCTATCCGTTCCACGTCAACGATGACGGGGAGATCGTGTACGGCATCGGCGCCATCAAAGGCGTGGGTGAGGGGCCGATCGAAGCGATCCTCGAAGCGCGTAATCAGGGCGGCTACTTTAAAGAGCTGTTTGATCTCTGCGCGCGCACCGACACCAAAAAGATCAACCGTCGCGTGATGGAAAAACTGATCATGTCCGGCGCGTTCGATCGTCTTGGCCCGCACCGCGCGGCGCTGATGAGCGCGCTGGGTGACGCCCTGAAGGCGGCGGATCAGCATGCCAAAGCCGAAGCGACGGGACAGGCGGATATGTTCGGCGTGCTGGCGGAAGAGCCCGAGCAGGTTGAGCAATCTTACGCGGCCATTACGCCGTGGCCGGAGCAGGTGCAGCTGGATGGCGAGCGTGAGACGCTCGGTCTGTATCTCACCGGCCATCCGATCAATCAGTATCTGAAAGAAATTGAGCGCTACGTTGGCGGCATGCGCCTGAAAGACATGCATCCAACAGAACGTGGTAAAGTGACCGTTGCGGCCGGGCTGGTGATTGCCGCCCGCGTCATGGTCACCAAGCGCGGCAACCGAATTGGTATCTGTACTCTTGACGACCGCTCTGGCCGTCTTGAGGTGATGTTATTTACCGATGCGTTAGATAAATACCAGCAGCTGCTGGAGAAGGACCGTATCCTGATCGTCAGTGGACAGGTCAGCTTTGATGACTTTAGCGGTGGGCTTAAAATGACCGCCCGGGAAGTCATGGACATCGACGAAGCGCGGGAAAAATACGCGCGCGGACTTGCTATCTCGCTGACGGACAGGCAAATTGATGACCAGCTTTTAAACCGTCTCCGCCAGTCTCTGGAGCCTCATCGCTCCGGGACCATTCCGGTGCATCTCTATTATCAGAGAGCAGATGCGCGGGCGAAGCTGCGCTTTGGTGCAGCGTGGCGTATTTCGCCCAGCGATCGTTTACTCAACGATTTGCGGTCGTTAGTAGG
>NZ_VOQX01000143.1:0-7622 GCF_016643525.1 Pantoea sp. Morm
CAGGCTGCTCCACCCCGCGTCCGTCTGTCGCGCTAAGCGACTTGCCACATTGTCTCTTCATCACGAAGAATTGGTTGCGGGGGCCGGATTTGAACCGACGACCTTCGGGTTATGAGCCCGACGAGCTACCAGGCTGCTCCACCCCGCGTCCGTGGATGCGCACTATACACCGGGCGTATGATGATGCAACCCCTTTTTTGCGTTAAAGCGCTAAATAGACAAACAGTTGCTGAATTATTTGGCCATTGGGCGATTTATTATACAGATGTGAGCGCGCTAGCCTGCGGCAGATTTCATTCTGTCTGCCCCTTTGCTATCGTCGCCGTGCAAACAACCAGCTTAAAAAGAGAAGGTAATGAAAGGACATTGGGCGAAGTATGCACTTACTGGCGCATTTCTGGCGCTGTTAGCCGGTTGTAGCTCTAAGCCGACCGATCGCGGTCAGCAATATATTGATGGCAAGCTGGAGCAACCGCTCGGGCTGGTGAATGAGCCGAACGCCAAAGGGCGTCCGGTCAATGGCCGTGATTTCGGCCTGCAGGTGCAGCAGATCCAGTCGGCGTCGTCCGGTCTGTATGGCCGCAACCTCGGCACTTACAGTGCGATTCAGAACTGGCTGCTCTCCGGCGCCGATACGCGTCAGCTGCGCCAGTTCGGCCTGAACGCCTATCAGATGGAAGGCACCGACAGCTACGGCAACGTACAGTTTACCGGTTACTACACGCCGGTGGTGGAAGCGCGTTATACCCGTCAGGGCGAATTCCAGTATCCGATTTATCGCATGCCGCCGCGTCCGCGCGGACAGAAGCTGCCAAGCCGCGCTTCTATCTATAGTGGCGCACTGGATGAGCGTTATGTGATTGCCTGGAGCAACTCGCTGATCGACAACTTTATGATGGACGTGCAGGGTAGCGGCTATGTCGATTTCGGCGATGGCCGTGCGCTGCGCTTCTTCGGCTACGGCGGCAAGAACGGCTGGGCTTACCACAGTATTGGTAAAGAGCTGATCGATCGCGGTGAAGTGAAGCGCGAAGACATGTCGATGCAGGCGATTCGGCAGTGGGCGCAGGAGCACTCGCCGCAGGAAGTGCGCAACGTACTGGAAACCAACCAGTCGTTCGTGTTCTTCAAGCCGGAAGAGTATGTGCCGGTGCGCGGTGCCAGTGCGGTACCGCTGATTGCCAAAGCCTCGGTGGCGTCCGATCGTTCGCTGATTCCCGCCGGTACGGCGCTGCTGGCTGAAGTGCCGCAGCTGAATGAGAAGGGCAAATTCAACGGCAAATATGAGATGCGCCTGATGGTCGCGCTGGACGTGGGCGGCGCGATCAAAGGCCAGCACTTCGATATCTACCAGGGCGTCGGCCCGGATGCGGCGCATCTGGCGGGCTTCTACAACCATTATGGCCGCGTCTGGGTACTGAAAGCCGCGCCGGGAACCGGCCAGCCGCTGTTCAGCAATCCGCAAAACGGCAATAATGGTTCATTGATTATCGGCGCAAATTGATAGGCTGCGCACCCTGGGTTTGTCGGGTGCGCGTCCGCGCATCGTACTAAAAGGTTAGCTATGAAAGTTGTCAGCGACGCCTGGCGCCAGCGATTTGGCGGCACGGCGCGTCTCTACGGGCAGGAAGCACTGCAGCGTTTTGCCGACGCGCATTTCTGCGTCATCGGCATCGGCGGCGTCGGTTCCTGGGCGGCCGAAGCGCTGGCGCGCACCGGCATCGGTAAAATTACCCTGATCGACATGGACGATGTGTGTATTACCAATACCAACCGTCAGATTCATGCGTTGCAGGGGCATGTCGGTCAGGCCAAAACTGAGGTGATGGCGCAGCGTATTCACGCCATCAATCCGGAGTGTGAGGTGATCTGCATCGATGACTTTATCACGCCGGACAATACCGCGGAGCTGATGGATGCGGGGTTCGACTATGTGATTGACGCGATTGATAGCGTGCGCCCTAAGGCTGCGCTGATTGCCTGGTGCCGGCGTAATAAGATCCCGCTGATCACTACCGGTGGCGCCGGCGGACAGATCGATCCGACGCAGATTCAGGTCAGTGACTTAGCCAAAACCATTCAGGATCCGCTGGCTGCCAAACTGCGCGAGCGGCTGAAAAGTGATTTTGGCGTAGTGAAAAACAGCAAGGGTAAACTGGGGATCGACTGCGTATTCTCTACCGAGGCGCTGGTGTATCCGCAGCCGGACGGCAGCGTATGCGCTTCGCGCAGCACGGCGGAAGGGCCAAAGCGCATGGACTGTGCCGCCGGCTTTGGTGCGGCCACCATGGTGACCGCCACATTTGGTTTTGTTGCGGTGTCGCACGCGCTGAAAAAATTTCTCGCGCGCGCGGCGCGTCAGTCTGCCTGATGCGCGCGGGCAGCACGCTGTACCGCCTCAGCCAGCGCCTGTAAACCACTGCTGCGCGAGGCGCTCAGCTGCGCGCGCAGCCCTAAGGTATCAAACAGCGCCAGCGGATCTGTGGCTAACAGCGCCGCGGGCGTTTTTCCTTCCACCGCTGTCAGCAGCACCGCCAGCAATCCGCGCACAATGCGTCCCTCGCTGTCGCCGTAAAAATGCAGCGTACCGTCGGCCCGCTGCTGGCTGCTGAGCCAGACGCGGTTTTCGCAGCCGGACAGCTCAATTTCCGCCGTTTTCAGCGCTTCCGGCAGTGCCGGCAGCTGGCGGCTGAGCTGAATCAGCTGGCGATAGCGATCTTCCCACTGATGAAAATGGGCAAACTTCTCCGTCAGGCTGGCTTCGGTAATCAGGTCACCAAACGGATGGGGGGCAAGCAGGGCTGATGTCATTACGTTACTCACTCAGTAAATCCACGGCATGGTGCATGGCGCGCACCAGCGCGTCCACGTCCTGCAGATTATTATAGGGGGCAAATGAGACGCGCAGCGTGCCGCTGACGCCAAGCGCCGCCATCAGCGGCTGGGCACAGTGCTGGCCGGCGCGCAGCGCGATGCCCTGTTCCGCCAGCAGCGTCACGATATCGCTGTGGTGAATACCGGCGATATCAAACGCCAGCAGGCTGGCGCTGCCGCAGCGGAAACTGCGGAAGCCGGGAATAGCGCTGAGTTGCTCTTCGGCAAGGCTGGCCAGCTGCTGGCTCCAGCGTTCGGCTTTCCCGGCATCATACTGTGTCAGCCAGTCCAGCGCCGCACTCAGCCCGACCACGCCCGCCACGTTCGGCGTGCCTGCTTCAAAGCGCCACGGCACCGGCTGCGGCGTGAAGCCGCTGAAATCGACCTGCGTCAGCATTTTGCCGCCGCCCTGCCACGGCGGCATCGCGTCCAGCAGCTCCGCTTTGCCGTACAGCACGCCAGTGCCCATCGGGCCGTACAGCTTGTGCGCGGAAAAGGCGTAGAAGTCGATATCCAGCGCCTGCACATCCGGCGGGCAGTGCACCACGCCCTGCGCGCCATCCACCATCACTTTCGCCCCAACGCCGTGCGCCAGCGTAATCGCCTGCGCCAGATCCGGACAGCCGCCGGTCACGTTAGACATCTGACCTATCGCCAGCAGCCGGGTGCGCGCGTTGAGTAACTGCGGCAGCAGGGCGATATCCGGCCGCCGGTCAGCGCCAAGCGACCACTTTATCACTTTCGCACCGCTGGCCTGCGCCACCATCAGCCACGGCACCAGATTGGCGTGGTGCTCGGCTTCGCTTACCACAATCTCGTCGCCCGGTTGCAGACGCGGTGCCAGCCAGCTGTGCGCCACCAGGTTGATGGCCTCCGTGGTGCCACGCGTCCAGACGATTTGCCGATCGTCCGCCGCCTGCAGCCAGTGCGCCACGCGCGCACGCGCCTGTTCATACTGTGCCGTCAGCGCGCGGGCAGCGGCGAACTGGCTGCGGTGGACGGTGCCGCCGCTCAGCGAATAAAACTGTGCGGTCGCGTCAATCACCGCCTGCGGCTTCAGCGCGGTGGCAGCGCTGTCGAGATAGACACCCGCATCGCTCAGCGCGGGAAACTGCTGACGAAACTCGCCAGGAGAGAAATGGGTCATACTCAGCTCACTTACTTGGATGTTAGGACCAGGCTGAAAGCCACGCCGTGGCCTGGCAAAGCTGGAAAAGCGCGTTATGCTAATTATTGCAAGGTTTGAACCGAAACCCGCATAACGAATCGGTCTGTTCCAGTCGATCGCTCTGTTTGCTGCCACTGGTCAGCGCACGCGGGTGGTTTAATGCAATCAATCTGCAAGGAGATAGAAGATGAATAAACTCGCCGCAGTGCTGGCCGTGTGCACCATGGCCTTTACCCTGGCCGCCTGTTCCAGCAACTACGTCATGCATACCAATGATGGTCGCACCATTGTTGCGGATGGCAAACCAAAAGTTGACGATGAAACCGGTATGATCAGCTATAAAGATGCCAATGGCAACGAGCAGCAGATTAACCGCTCAGATGTGAAAGAGATGGTGGAAATGGGCCAGTAAGCCCGGTTAGCAGGTAAAAAAAAGCACCGCAATTTGCGGTGCTATTTAAAATCACTATGGACAGACAGGGTAAATCTACAGGAATTAAAAGTTTGATCTGCAATCGTCAGATCAAAATGCAAACACAACATCACGACCACAAGCCAAAAGCTCTCTAAAAGTCTGCGATCTCTCGCACGTTTCCAGAAATCTTTTCGTTCCGGCTCAGGAAGTGCGGCAACTATAGGTATTTGCTGGAGCTTCCTCAAC
This sequence comes from Pantoea sp. Morm, assembly GCF_016643525.1. Classification (NCBI taxonomy): domain Bacteria; kingdom Pseudomonadati; phylum Pseudomonadota; class Gammaproteobacteria; order Enterobacterales; family Erwiniaceae; genus Pantoea; species Pantoea sp. Morm. The sequence continues at coordinate 4,704 of NZ_VOQX01000143.1, forward strand.
GGACAAATTATAATGTCTCGGATTAAAAAATCTAATACGTAACGACTTTGTATAAGTTGCAGTGTTACGCTGTCAATCCGGGTACGGAAAACCATGTCAAAACGCCTTCCGCCGCTTAATGCTCTTCGCGTCTTCGACGCTGCGGCCCGTCATTTGAGCTTCACCAAAGCCGCTGAGGAGCTGTTTGTGACCCAGGCGGCTGTCAGCCATCAGATTAAATCGCTGGAAGATTTTCTCGGTCTCAAGCTGTTTCGCCGGCGCAATCGTTCGCTGTTACTGACCGAAGAGGGTCAAAGCTACTATCTCGATATCAAAGAGATTTTTTCGGCACTGAACGATGCCACGCGCAAACTGCAGGCGCGCAGTGCCAAAGGGGCTCTCACCGTCAGCCTGTTGCCGAGTTTCGCCATTCAGTGGCTGGTTCCGCGCCTCTCCAGCTTTAATCTGGCTTATCCGGGCATTGATGTGCGTATCCAGGCGGTGGACCGTGATGAGGAGAAGCTGGCCGACGATGTCGACGTGGCGATTTTTTATGGCCGCGGCAACTGGCCCGGTTTGCGGGTAGAGAAATTGTATGCCGAATATCTGCTGCCGGTGTGCTCGCCGCTGCTGCTGACTGGCGACAATCCGCTCAAATCACCGGCCGATCTGGCGCATTTCACGCTGCTGCATGACGCCTCGCGCCGTGACTGGCAATCCTATATTCGTCAGCTGGGCTTGCAGCACATTAACGTTCAGCAGGGGCCGATCTTCAGCCACAGCGCCATGGTGCTGCAGGCGGCGATCCACGGCCAGGGTGTGGCGCTGGCTAATAATGTGATGGCGCAGAGTGAAATTGAGGCCGGACGTCTGGTCTGTCCTTTCAACGATGTCTTAGTGAGTAAAAATGCTTTTTATCTGGTTTGTCATGACAGCCAGGCAGAACTGGGTAAAATAGCCGCCTTTCGGCAGTGGATTCTGGAAAAAGCCGCAACTGAACAAGAAAAATTCCGCTTCCGCTACGATCACTAACGCGTTGCCTGCCGCACAGTGATGTGCGGTTTCACCTTGAGGATAAATGAATGTCCAGTCGTGCCATGTTTATATTTGCCGCCATCAGCGGCTTTCTGCTGGTGGCGTTTGGTGCTTTTGGGGCGCACGTGCTGAGCAAAGCGCTCGGCGCGGCCGAGATGGCGTGGATCCATACCGGCCTTGAATATCAGGCGTATCATACGCTGGCGATTATCGGTATTGGCGCAGCGATGCTGCGTCGCGCCAATATCTGGTTTTACTGGAGTAGCGCCGCGATGGCGCTGGGTATCGTCCTGTTCAGCGGTAGCCTGTATTGTCTGGCGCTGTCGCACCTGAAGTTTTGGGTGTTTGTTACGCCGGTTGGAGGCCTGTGCTTCCTGATTGGCTGGTTTTTGATGTTGATTGGCGCGCTGCGTCTGAAACGAAAGGCAGATCGCCATGAATAAAGTTTTACTCTATTGCCGCCCGGGATTTGAGAAAGAGTGTGCGGCAGAAATCAGTGCCAAAGCAGCGGAGCGCGAAATCTACGGTTTTCCGCGTGTTAAAGATGACGCCGGTTACGTGCTGTTTGAGTGCTATCAGCCGGAAGAGGCGGAAAAACTGATCGCCACTCTGCCGTTCGCGGAGCTGATTTTTGCCCGGCAAATGCTGGTGGTGGGCGAGCTGCTGCGCGATCTCCCGCCGGAAGATCGTATTACCCCGATCGTCGGTATGCTGAGCGGCGTTGTGGAGAAGGGCGGCGAGCTGCGCGTTGAAGTGCCCGACACCAATGAAGCCAAAGAGCTGACCAAATTTTGCCGCAAGCTGACGGTTCCGCTGCGCGCCAGCCTGCGCGACAGCAAAATTCTGCTGAATTATGAGAGCAATAAACGTCCGGTAGTGCATGTGTTCTTTATCGCGCCGGGCACCTGCTACGTTGGTTATTCGCTGCCGCATAACAACTCGCCGTTTTACATGGGCATTCCGCGCCTGAAGTTCCCGGCCGATGCGCCAAGCCGCTCTACGCTAAAGCTGGAAGAAGCATTCCATGTGTTCGTGCCGGCCGATGAGTGGGACGAACGGCTGGGCAGCGGCATGTATGCGGTCGATCTTGGTGCCTGCCCCGGCGGCTGGACCTATCAGCTGGTGAAGCGCAGCATGTGGGTCTACGCGGTGGATAACGGCCCGATGGCGCCGAGCCTGATGGATACCGGACAGGTTACGCACTGTCGCGAAGACGGGTTCAAATTTCGCCCGCCGCGCAGCAACATCAGCTGGCTGGTGTGCGACATGGTGGAAAAACCGGTGCGCGTCGCCAGCCTGATGACCGAATGGCTGGTCAACGGCTGGTGCCGTGAGGCGATCTTCAACCTCAAGCTGCCAATGAAAAAGCGCTATGAAGAAGTCACGCAGAACCTGGCAATGATGGACGCGGCGCTGAAGGAGAAGGGCGTAAACGCGCAGATCCAGGCGCGCCAGCTGTATCACGACCGCGAAGAAGTGACCGTGCATGTGCGCCGGATCTGGGCGGCAGTCGGCGGACGGCGCGACGAACGCTAGTTCTGCTTCATACTTTGCGCTATCGCGGCGTTGGCTGCACCTGCTCGCCCCGGTCACATACTAATGTATGCTCCCGGGGACTCTCAGGCTTGCCGCCTTGCGCTAGCACAAATTATTTCGCAGAACTTAGTTGCACTCATCCGTAGCGGCGCGATTCATCGCGCAATGAGCGGGATTGAAACTTTCCTGAACAGCTCGGGCTTGTCGTCCTGCGCTTGCACAAATTATTTCGCAGAACTTAGTTGCACTAATCCGTAGCGGCGCGATTTATCGCGCAATGAGCGGGATTGAAACTTCCCTGAACAGCTCGGGCTTGTCGTCCTGCGCTAGCACAAATTATTTCGCAGAAATTAGCTGCACTAGCCCGTA
>NZ_VOQX01000144.1:0-7179 GCF_016643525.1 Pantoea sp. Morm
AGCTTGAGACTAGAGCGAAACGTATGAAGTTAAGTTTGGGATATCTGATTGACTTAATAACAGTCATAACAGAAAAAGAACTAAAGGTTCGTTATAAGAGTAGTTTCCTTGGGTATCTTTGGTCTATTGCCAATCCCTTATTATTTGCAATGATTTATTATTTTATTTTTAAACTAATAATGAGAGTGCAAATACCCAACTATACCATTTTCATAATTACTGGATTATTTCCTTGGCAATGGTTTGCGAGTTCGACAACAAATTCACTTTTCTCCTTTATTGCGAATGCTCAGATAATAAAGAAAACAGTCTTTCCTCGTTCCGTTATACCGTTTAGTAATGTTATGATGGAATGCTTGCATTTCTTATGCACAATTCCAGTCATTATTATATTCCTATTGATTTATAATATGACACCTCACTGGAACTGGTTATGGGGAATACCAATTATTTTATTGGGGCAGCTTATTTTTTCCTATGGTATATCCCTAATCTTATCTACATTGAATCTGTTTTTCAGGGATTTAGAAAGGTTTATCACTTTGGTTATAATGTTGTTATTTTATTGCACCCCTATTCTATATGCTGGGGATATGATACCACAACAGTATCAATGGCTAATAAATTATAACCCGCTGGCTGATATGGTATTAAGTTGGCGGTCTTTATTTATGAATGGATATATTGATTACGAAAAAATCCTGACATTATATTTGGTTGGGTTTATCGTTCTGGCATCAGGGTCATGGGTATTCAATAAGTTGAAATATCGATTTGCGGAGATTTTATAATGGACATAGCAATTGAATTTAACTCCGTTACGAAAAAATATCCGCTGTACCATCATATTGGTTCAGGTATAAAAGAGCTCATTTTTAACCCTAAGAGAGCCTTATCTCTACTATCTGGTAGAAGTTATCTTGCTATCGAAAATATATCTTTTCATGTAGAAAAAGGTCAGTCGGTTGCGCTAATTGGCAGGAATGGAGCAGGAAAAAGTACTTCATTAGGGCTCGTAGCTGGAGTTATAAAACCATCTTCAGGAAGCGTTGTAACTCGCGGCCGCGTGGCTTCAATGCTTGAGTTAGGAGGCGGTTTTCATCCTGAGTTAACAGGAAGAGAAAATATCCGTTTAAACGCAACCCTATTAGGGCTTAGAAGAAAACAACTAAATGAAAGAATCAATAAAATCATAGAATTCTCTGAGTTGGGTGAGTTTATTGATGAGCCTATTCGAGTTTATTCAAGCGGGATGTTGGCGAAGTTGGGTTTTTCGGTAATTACACAAGTTGATCCTGATATTTTAATTATTGACGAAGTGCTCGCGGTTGGTGATTATGCGTTCCAGAAAAAATGCATTGATACAATTAACCAATTCAAAGCTAAGGGCGTAACTATTCTCTTTGTCAGTCATAATCTCTCAGACATCGAAAAAATATGCGATCGCGTGATTTGGATAGAAAATCATCGTCTGAAAGCAACCGGCAGCGCTACAGATATACTTGAACAATATCGCTCTTCAATGTAAGGAATGGAAATGGAAGCTATCAATAAAAAGGTTTCTATATATACAAGCCATCACAAGCCGAGTGCATTTTTGAGCTCAGATATTATTAAACCAATTCATGTTGGTAAAGCTAATAGTCATAATGACATTTGCTGTGACGGTGACGACAGTGGAGATAATATATCATACAAAAACCCCTTTTATTGTGAATTAACTGCTCAATATTGGGTGTGGAAAAATGAGGTGCTCACAGATTATGTCGGCTTTATGCATTATCGCCGCCATTTGAATTTTTCAAATAATCAAAGCTATGAAGAAGATGTCTGGGGTGTCGTTAATGAAGATGTTATTTCCTCACAATATGAGGAGAAATACGGTCTTGACGAACTGAGCCTGAATAATGCTATTAAGGGTTGTGATGTAATTTTACCCAAAAAATGGAGTGTCAAACAGGCTGGGAGTAAGAATAATTATGAACATTATAAAAATTCCGCCCACTTACATATTGAAGACTACTCAACTGCAATTATAAGCTTATTAAAATTATACCCTGAATACAAATCTGCTGTAGATGAATTTAATAAAGCCTCAGATGGTTATTATACAAACATGTTTGTAATGAAAAGGGAGTTATTCATTGAGTATTCACAGTGGTTATTTTCAGTTTTAGAAGACTTTGAAAAAGACTTTGCACTCAAGAATTACACAACACAAGAAAAAAGAGTGATTGGGCATATAGCTGAAAGGTTATTAAATATCTTTATAATATATAAGGAAAGAACAAAAAAAATTATAAAAAAAGAGTTGCAACGGACTTTTATAAAGAATGAAACATTTAACGGTAAGCTGAGCCCAGCGTTCAATGAGAAAAATGTGCCGATTGTTATTTGCTTTGATGATAACTATGCGTTAAGTGCCGGTGCGTTAGTTAATTCCATAAGCAAAAATAGCACCGATGAAAAAAATTACGACATAGTTATTTTAGAGAATAATGTTTCGGAAAAAAACAAAGCAAGGCTAACTTCTCTTGTTAAAGAGAAAAAAAATTTTAAAATTCGATTTTTTGATGTTAATTCTTTTAGTGAAATGAAAGGTGTTTACACTCGCGCCCACTTTAGTGCTGCCACATATGCTCGCTTATTCATTCCTTCTCTTTTTTCTGATTTTGAAAAAGTGGTTTTCATCGATGCTGATACTATTGTCGAACATGACATCTCTGAACTTATAAATATAAACCTTGGAAATGAACTTGTTGCCGCAGTAAAAGACATAGTCATGGAAGGTTTTGTAAAATTCGGCGCTTTGACACACATTGATGGTGAATCAAAAAATATAACCGCCGAATACTATTTGAAAAATGTTCTTGACATGAAAGACACGCAAAAATATTTTCAGGCTGGTATCTTACTTTTTAATATTAAACAGATGAATGCAGAAAATACTTTTGCAGCGTTAATGAAAGGGATGAAAGCTCGGAAATATTGGTTTTTAGACCAAGATATTATGAATATGGTATTCTATGAGCGAGTATATTATCTTCCTATGGAATGGAATGTATACCATGGTAACGGCAATACTGACGATTTCTTTCCGAATCTAAACTTTTCAACCTACATGAGATTTTTAGAGTCTAGAAAAAGACCGAAAATGATACATTTCGCTGGTGAGAATAAACCGTGGGATACGACTTCAGTTGACTTCTCTGAAAATTTCATAAGTTACATTTCAGATACGCCATGGAATAAAGAATTATTTGATAGGCTAAATGGTATTAAATATTCACTTAGTTCAAACAGCGACAATAAAAAGGTGCTTTTTCAGACAAAAGTTAAAAGGAAAGTAATGCCTTATCTTAATAAGTTTGCGCCCGTGGGAAGTAAGCGTAGGCAAATGATAGCTCGCAATTACTATAAGTTTCGTAAAATAATATTAGGTTAATGTCATGAATAAAAAAATCCTTATCGTGGGCGCAGGCTTCTCTGGTGCAGTTATAGCTAGAGAGTTGGCGGAAGATGGCCATCAGGTACGTGTAATCGACGCGCGAGACCATATTGCTGGCAACTGTTTTAGCCATCGTGATGAAAAAACCGACGTGATGGTTCATACTTATGGTCCACACATCTTTCATACTGATAATAAAGAGGTGTGGGATTATATAAATGCCCATTGTAAGATGATGCCTTACGTAAATAGGGTAAAGGCTACGGTTAATAATCAAGTTTTTTCTCTACCAATTAATCTGCATACTATCAATCAGTTTTTTAAAAAAACATGTTCACCTAAAGAGGCGAAGGAATTAATTGAATTAAAGGGTGATAGTACAATTATTGAACCAAAAACATTTGAAGATCAGGCTCTCAAGTTTGTGGGTCAAGAATTGTATGAGGCTTTTTTTAAAGGGTATACACTCAAACAATGGGGCATGGAGCCAAAAGAGTTGCCAGCATCGATATTAAAAAGACTTCCTGTTAGATTTAATTACGATGACAATTATTTTAATCACAAATATCAAGGGATGCCAGAAGAAGGTTATACTCCTATAGTAACGTCTATATTAAAGCATGATAATATTACTGTAGAACTCAATACTTTATTCAATAAAGAAGAAAAACACAATTATGATCATGTTTTTTACAGTGGTCCTTTAGATGGATATTATGAGTATTCTCATGGAAGACTAGGATATCGAACTCTAGATTTTGAAGAATTTACAGTTGAAGGAGATTATCAAGGATGTGCGGTTATGAACTATTGCTCTGTAGAAGTGCCTTTTACGAGAATAACAGAGCATAAATATTTTGCTCCGTGGGAGAATCATTCTTCTTCTGTTTGTTATAAAGAATTTAGCAGAAAATGTAATGAAAATGATATTCCATATTATCCCATTAGGCAAATGGGAGAGATGGAGCTTTTGCAAAGATATCTCGATCAGGCTGAAAATGAAAAAAACATTACATTCGTTGGTCGTCTTGGAACTTATCGATATCTTGATATGGATGTAACTATCGCTGAAGCTTTAAAAGTTGCACGAGACTATAAAAAGTCTTTAGAAAGTAATGTAATGATGCCATCTTTTGTAATAAATCCAAGATGAATATTTGTGCATTGATTGTTACTTACAATAGGCTTGAAAAGCTAAAAAAAACATGGGCAGCTACAGAGCTGCTCTCTTTCGATCATATAGTTATTGTTGATAATTCATCAACAGATGGCACTGCTGATTGGCTTAAAGGCCTCAAAGATAATCGGCTGCATGTTATACTGAGTAATAAAAATGATGGAGGCGCTGGCGGATTTTACAGAGGATCAAAATGGATTTCTGAAAATATATCCACGGATTGGGTAGTGTTATTTGATGATGATGCTTTCCCATCACCAGATTTACTTATCCAATTTGAAAAAGAAAATAAAGATGAGTTCGATGTCTTCGCCACAAGGGTGTTAACCCCGACTGGTAAGCGATGTAAAATGAATATTCCTTGGGTCACTATACCAAATAGCATCAAAGATATAATGCGCTATTCAAAGGATCAAAGAAACTTTGTCGCATCTGAAAATGAACATAAAAAAATTTCGACATTTTCTTTTGTTGGAGTAATAATTAAGCTCAATGTTTTAAGAGAAACCTATAATTTTATACATAAAGAGCTGTTTATTTATTATGATGATGTTTATTACTCATGGCATTTACACAACCATGGTTTTAAGCTTTGCTATAATCCTAACCTTATTTTTTATCATGATGTTAACGAAGTGGGTTCTGCAATCCCACCTTGGAAGATTTATTATTTAGTAAGAAATCTCATTCTTTCTTATCAGCTATTTAAATTAGCTCGCCCATTTAGTTTGATTTCAATAGTTGCTAGGCTTTTGAAATACGTCTCTATGCTCAAATCCTCCAATGAAAAGATTGCTTTTCTCAAAGCCATGGTGAATGGAATTAGAGACGGATTAAGAAGAAACTGAGGGTATAGATTGGACAGTGAAATGAAAAGACTGTGTTACTATATTAATTCAGATTGGTATTTTTTATTGCATTGGAAAGATAGAGCTCATGCTGCAATAAAAGATGGATATGAAGTCCACCTAATATGTAATGTTACAGGCATAGAAAATCGGAAAGATTTAGAGGAAATAGGTCTTATTGTTCATGATTGCAAGATGTCAGAACAGTCAATGAATCCTTTCACGTTTATTAAGGATGTGAATAACTCAGTCAGATTAATAAATGAAATAAAACCATTAATTTTGCATTGCATAACGATAAAGCCGTGTCTTATAGGCAGTTGCTTTGCTAAATTTAAAAAAACCAAATTGGTTGTTAGTTTCGTAGGTCTTGGGCGTGTTTTTTCATCCAAATCATACAAATATTGGCTGTTGAGAAATTTTGCAACTTTTATTTATGGTCTTATAGCAAAACAAGATGGTGTTTGTTTTATTTTTGAACATGATTTGGATAGGGATGAAATAGTTAATCGAACTAGGATGTCAGTTGATAAAACTTTAGTTATTAATGGTGCTGGAATAGATATCGATAATTTTTCTTTCAAAGAAGAACATGCAAATAATGTGCCAATTGTGCTGTTTGCTAGTAGGGTAATCTGGAGTAAGGGGTTGCAAGACCTTATTCAGGCTAAGCTTAAATTAGAAAAAGAAGGGATTATCTTCAATCTAAATGTTGCGGGTATTACTGTAAAAGATGATCCTGATACCATCCCTGAAAGTGTATTAAAAAAATGGCAAAGTGAAGGCACTATAAAATGGTTGGGTAAATGTAATAATGTGAGTGAATTGATTGAGCAGGCTAACATAATTGCTCTTCCTTCAATATATGCTGAAGGTGTACCAAGAATATTAATTGAAGCAGCTTCGGTTGGTCGAGCAACAATTGCATATAATACTGGTGGTTGTTCTAGTATTATATTGAATAATAAGACTGGTTATATAATAAATCAAAAAGATATCGATGCTTTAGCGGAAAAAATAAAAATATTGTTACTAAATCCGGAAATTAGAAAGAGGTTTGGTTATTGCGCTAGAGAAAACGTTGAAAAGCTCTTTTCTTCTAAAATTGTTGTGAACGCCACTTTAGATGTTTACTCAAGGCTATAAATTTATTGAAATTAAAAGTTATAAAATAACGTCGAGCATAAAGCTCAATATTTAATAGTTATATTATTAATGCGATTAAATAAATACTATTTTTTATGTCTTTTCTCTTATCAAGAATTTGATGTAGTATGGTAATGTAAGTGTAAAGCGTACAAGATTTATACGTCTTTTTAGCAGACAGGAGGATGTAATGTCCAAGCAACAAATTGGTGTAGTAGGTATGGCAGTGATGGGCCGAAATTTGGCTCTTAACATTGAGAGCCGCGGTTACACAGTCTCAATCTTTAACCGTTCACGTGAAAAGACTGATGAAGTTATCGCTGAAAATCAGGGCAAAAAACTTGCTCCTTATTACTCCGTTGAAGAGTTTGTCGAGTCGTTAGAAAAACCCCGCCGCATCCTTCTGATGGTACAGGCAGGCGAAGCGACAGACAAAACCATCGCTTCACTGACGCCACACCTTGATAAGGGCGACATCCTGATTGATGGTGGTAACACCTTCTATAAAGACACTATCCGTCGTAATAAAGAACTGTCTGATCAGGGCTTCAACTTCATCG
>NZ_VOQX01000145.1:0-7149 GCF_016643525.1 Pantoea sp. Morm
GAACTGGCGCTGATCGATCGCTACTGGCGCGCCGCCAATTATCTGTCCGTCGGGCAAATCTACCTGATGGCCAACCCGCTGTTACGCGAACCACTGCAGCCCGGGCATATCAAGCCACGTCTGCTCGGCCACTGGGGCACCACGCCCGGCCTGAACTTTATCTATGCGCACCTCAACCGCATCATCCGCCAGCGCGAGGTGGATCTGCTGTACGTCTGCGGCCCGGGGCACGGCGGGCCGGGGATGGTGGCGAACAGCTGGCTCGAAGGCAGCTACAGCGAAATCTATCCGCACGTCAGTGAAGATGCCGCCGGTATGCAGCGGCTGTTTAAGCAGTTTTCGTTTCCCGGAGGCATTCCCAGCCATGCGGCACCAGAAACGCCGGGCTCGATTAACGAAGGCGGCGAGCTGGGCTATTCGCTGTCGCATGCGTTTGGCGCGGTTTTCGATCATCCGCAGCTGATCGTACCCTGCGTGATTGGTGACGGCGAAGCCGAAACCGGGCCGCTTGCCGCCAGCTGGCACGGCATCAAATTCCTCAATCCGCAGCGTGATGGTGCAGTGCTACCCATTCTGCATCTGAACGGCTACAAAATTGCCAACCCGACGCTGCTGGGGCGCAGCAGTGATGACGATCTGCAGCAGCTGTTCAGCGGTTACGGTTATGAGCCGCTGTTTGTCTGCGGGCACGAGCCGGCCGACATGCACCAGCAGATGGCGGCAGCGCTGGATAACGCGTTTGATAAGATTGCCGCTTATCAGCAGCAGGCGCGCAGCGGGCAGACAGAGCAGGCGATCCCGCGCTGGCCGATGATTGTACTGCGCAGCCCGAAGGGCTGGACCGGCCCGAAAGAGGTGGACGGTAAAAAGGTGGAAGATTTCTGGCGTGCGCATCAGGTGCCGGTGGCGGCGTGTCGCGAAGACGCGTCGCATCGGCAGGTGTTAGAGCAGTGGCTGCGCAGCTATCAGCCGGAAGATCTGTTTGACGAGGCGGGTAAACTCAGGCCGGAACTGCGTGCGCTGGCGCCGCAGGGGGATAAACGCATGAGCGCCTCACCCTATGCCAACGGCGGACGGCTGCGCCGCACGCTCAACACGCCGGACATCCGCGAGTTTGCGCTCGACACCGGCGCGCCGGGCAGCCAGCGCGGCGAAGCCACTAAACAGTTCGGCCACTACCTCAGCGCGATTTTTCAGCGCAACGCCGATAACTTCCGTCTGTTCGGGCCAGATGAGACCGCATCGAATCGCCTGACGCCGGTCTTTGACGTCACCAGCCGCAGCTGGATGGCGGACATCGAACCGTATGATGAGCAGCTGGCGCGTGACGGCCGGGTAATGGAAATTCTCAGCGAGCACCAGTGTCAGGGCTGGCTGGAGGGCTATCTGCTGACCGGACGACACGGGCTGTTTAACTGTTATGAAGCCTTTATCCATATTGTCGACTCGATGTTTAACCAGCACGCCAAATGGCTAAAGGTGGCGCGCAAACTGGGCTGGCGCCAGCCGATCTCGTCGCTCAACTATCTGTTGTCTTCACATGTCTGGCGTCAGGATCACAACGGTTACAGCCATCAGGATCCCGGTTTTATCGATCACGTGGCGAATAAAAAGGCGGATATCGTGCGCATCTATCTGCCGCCGGACGCAAACACCCTGCTGTGGGTGGGCGATCACTGTCTGCGCACCTGGGATCGCATCAACGTGATTGTCGCCGGCAAGCAGCCGTCACCGCAGTGGCTGGACATCGACAGCGCCATTGCCCACTGCGAGGCGGGTATGGGCGAATGGCGCTGGGCGAGCGATGACGGCGAGCCGGATGTGGTGATGGCCTGCGCCGGCGATGTGCCCACCATGGAGACGCTGGCGGCGGTGGATCTGCTGCGAAACTATCTGCCCGCGCTGCGCATTCGCGTGGTCAACGTGGTGGATCTGCTGGCACTGCAGACGCAGCAGCAGCACCCGCACGGCAAGTCGGAAGAGGATTTCGATGCGCTGTTTACCCGCGACAAACCGGTGATTTTCGCCTTTCATGGCTATCCCAGCCTGATTCATCGTCTGACTTATCAGCGCAGCAATCACGCCAATTTCCACGTGCACGGATTTAACGAAGAGGGCACCACCACCACGCCGTTTGATATGACGGTGCTCAACGAACTGGACCGCTATCATCTGGCGCAGGCGGCGATTTTGCATGTGCCGGGCCTGGCCGATCGCCATCCTGAATTGCTCGACGACCTGCAGCAGCGCATCGCGGAGCACCATCGCTATGTGCGCGAATACGGTGAAGACGTGCCGGAAGTACGTAACTGGCTGTGGCCGGGCTAACCCGACCCGGGCGCGAAAAAAAACCGCCTGAAAAGGCGGTTTATGGTTTATTCGGCCTGTTTATCCCCGGATTCAGGCGCGCTGGTTTCGTCATCTTTCGGCTTCTGGTCGGGGCTGTTTTTACGCGGATCGTAATCCGGCTGGTCGCCGTGAACGGGACGATCGGTCATTGTATACTCCTTAACGGTTACCATGTGAACCCGCGCCACCGTTGCCAGCTGCGCGGATATAAAGGGTGGCTGCGCGGCTCAGCCCGGAACATTCTGCCGCTTCTCTGTGTGCTGAGGTTTCCCCATAGCCAGTGCGCTGGCGCTGGCCGGATCGAACAGCGACAGGCTTTCAATCTGGTCGACCATCAGCACCTTACGGAACTCCAGCGCGCTTTTGGGTTTGGAGACAAAGCTAATCTCGTGCTGGTGATACCAGCGACTGTAGTTATGCTCAATCGCCAGATTCAGCGTGCGCGAATCGCGGTAGCCGCTGAGCATCGGAATCAGCACGATATTGGCGGTGCTGGGATATTCAAAGGTGGCAGCGTGAATCATGCCGATGTAGATACGGCGCGATTTCAGCGTGACCCATGCCAGTTCGCCTTCTTCCATGCAGTGCAGCAGCAGTTGTTCAATACCGTTAGAGCGGGACAGGCGCTGATATAGTTCTTTGCGACTGCCGGCGGTCAGCCGCGCGCTGCCGGAATTGGAACGATACACACAAAACAGCACGGCAAACGCCAGCATGATCACCACCGGTGCCTGAATGCCGAGAAAACTCCATGTCATGAAATCGACGTGCCAGCGCGCATGGAGATCGGCAGACAGCGCCAGGCTGTTATTGATGGCCGAGGCCGCCAGCAGTAGCAGCCAGACCAGGCCGGTGGCGACCACGCCCTGAACGACAAAAATGCAGCCGTACAGCGCAATGAGAAAATAGACGTCCCAGCCAAAGGAGCGTTTTATTTTCAGGCGGCTGGACATATCGCGACTGGTGTACCAGTAGCCGCAGACCATCAGCACCATAAATATCGCGGTTCCCATCAGATATCCTTTAAGCGCTTAATATGATCGGCGAAGTCCTGCTGTACCTGCGGGCTGAGGGGATTAACCGAAGCGTTACCGTCTTCGTCAATAATAATCCGGTCACCTTCCTGAATGGATTCACGAATATCCTGGCGGCTCATCACCTGCAGTAATGATTCCGGACTGGAAAAAAGAGAGGTAAAATAGCGCAATATCACGTCAGGCTGTTCCTGTAAGGCAATAAATAGTTAATTGATCATATAACGTTTTCTGCCAGATTCAGGCGGTTTCAGAGTTATCTGTTAAACGTGAGGAAAGTCAGCGCAGGGTAAGACAATAATCCGGGGGGTAACGGCGCGCTCCCTGCGCCATGGCCGCCTCATCCTGTGCTGGCCGGCTAATCACGAGCCGCGATTGCTGCTCTGTCCGCCTTTTTTACCGGCTTCGGACGCTTTTTCGCGGTCGTTTTTAAAGTTGCCGCCGCTGTGCTGTCCGCCTTTTTTACCGGCTTCTGATGCTTTCTGTTTATCTTCTGCGAAATTACCTGAACCGCCTCGATGCTGAGTCATAATATATCCTCTTCATGAGTAATAAATAACATGACGTTGTTGCGCTGTCATGTGCGTGTTGCGTATTTAATAGTAATCGCTGGTGCTATTTCTGCAAGCGTGACGGCGCATAAAAAAGGGCGTTTTTATTTTTTATCTTAGTTTGTTGAAATAACAATAATTCTGCGCTGTCGCTGCGCTTATTTAAAACTTTTGCGGCGGTGAAGTAATAAAATGAAACACTCCAGTGCACCCAACCGGCCGGGCCAGACAGCTGACCCGGCGCCGTGAGCCACGCTAAATAACCATGCCTAAAATCTGCAGGATGCTCTGCTGCGAAGCAGTAATAAAAGGAATGTCTTTGATGTGCTGCATGCCAAAGGCTTCATAAAATTTGCGTGCGCGCACGTTCTCGCCCATCACTTCCAGCCACAGATAGCCTTCCTGCTTATCGCGCGCGGCGTGGATAATGCTTTCGAACATGCGCCGGCCATAGTTTTTACCGGTTTCCTGCGGGTTGAGGTAGAGCTTATTCAGCTGGGCACCGCTCATGCCGGAGTCCGGTACCGGCGTATTCCAGGTCACTTTGGCAAAGCCGATGGGTTTGCTGGTTTCGGCAATCAGCCAGCTTTCGTTGGGCGCCACCAGGCTGCTGCGCAGCTCGGCCAGGCCGTACTCTTTATCGATGAATTCATCCAGCTCGGCTTCGGATACCCACATATGTTTGAAGTGGGCGCTGTAGGTCATGCGCCCCAGTTGATGCAGCAGTTCGGCATCATCAGGCTGCGCGTTGCGTATGGTGAATTCCATGCCAGTCTTCCTTCAGTTTTTATGTTTTATCCTGCGTTACGGCAGAGTGGGGGTGTCAGCGGGCATCCTGCCCGTACAGGTGACCCGTCATTATGCGCGAATCAAACCGGGTGTCATCCCTTTTGCGGTAAGGAAGTTAGCTGAATGTTTTGATTTTTTAACAGGAAAGGAGGCAGGCGCAGGATGTCCAGCGGGCTGAACATCCTGAATTGAGGCGGGAGGCGCGAATTAAAAGCCGTAGCTGGTGAGGCGATGGTAAAAATCCATGTGGTTTTTGCAGCCCAGCTTGCGTGAGATGGTGTTCTTGTAGTGGCTGATGGTCTTATTGCTGAGGTGCAGCGCATGCCCGATCTCCGTCATGCGGCGCGGACCCGCCAGCCAGCGCAGCAGCGTGAACTCGCGCTCGGTCAGCACATCGGCGTTGCCGTGCGGTGCGGCGACGGTGGCAACGTTTTCCGGCGTCAGCACCGCACTGACCAGTGTCGCCAGCGGGCATTTTTTACTCAGGATCAGCGCTTTCTTCAGGTGGCGGGCGACGTAATTCAGTACGGCTTCATCGCTGATGTCGGTGAGAATCACCAGCTCGACGCCCGGTGTTTTGAGCTGCATCAGCAGCAGGCTACGCAGCGTCTCTTCCAGGTTTTTACTGGCAAAATGCAGCTCGCTGATCACTACGTTACGCCCGCGTCCGGTGGGGATAGGGTTATCCGGCGAGGTGAGCGTCAGGCAGCTTATCATCTGCCCGGAAAAGTAGAGGCGCAGACCTTCCGTAATCCAGCGGTCGCTATCCATAGTGAAGATGTTCAGCATTGTTTCCTCCTGTGCTCGCGGTTAACCCATTTGAACGGAAACCGCGCTGAGCCGATATCAGACGGCCTGCGTCAGGTTGTAGGAAAAGGCTGAGAAATGTCTGGCAGGGCTGAGCTGCAGGGGGACAACAGGCAAGCCGGTTCCTGATGAATGAAGCAAAACCGGTGCGGTGGCGAACCGGGGAGATCGCCCGGGATGATGTCAGCCGCCACTGTTGCTCTGCCATTTCATTTTCCTGTCATTTTTAGTCTTTAGGGTGTCAGCTCCTCTGTATGGACATGAATAATATGAAAAGAAAAACGCTTTCCCTGATTCTCGGTTGTACCCTCTCGTTATCCACGCTGGCGGCGCAGCCGCAAACCGAACACTATAGCGTCACTTTTCCTCAGGGGACGCGCGTCAGCTACAGCGGTGCGTTCGCCAGCGCGTTTCCGGAGGGTTTGCCGGTAGGCATCGGTTCCGGTTTGCTGTTTACCGGCAGGCAGGGAGATACGCTCAACTTTGTGACCGTCACCGATCGCGGACCGAATGCCGACTCGCCTGACATGGGTAAACAGGAGTCGAAAATTTTCGTCACGCCGGACTTCGCGCCGCTGCTGATGAATATCCAGGTGAAGAACGGCAAAGCGCAGGCGACGGACGCCCGACCGCTGCACGACGCAAAGGGCAATATTAACGGCTTGCCGCTGCAGAATGGCGTCATCGGGTCAACCAATGAAATCGCGCTAAGCGATAAGTTGCACGTGCTGCAGGGCGATAACCGGGGTCTGGATACGGAAGGCATTACGCTGGACGGGAAGGGCGGATACTGGCTGTGCGATGAGTATGGTCCGTTCCTGATTAACGTTGATAAGCAGGGCAGGATCCTGGCGATTCACGGGCCGCAGGCCATGGAAGGGGAAAAATCGATCGCGGGTGGTCTGCCGAACGTTCTTAAATGGCGCCAGCCAAATCGTGGCTTTGAAGGGATCACGCGCATGCCGGATGGACGCATCATCGCCGCGGTGCAGAGTACGCTGGATATCAACGGGAAAAGTAAAAAGCAGGCACGCTTTACCCGCCTGGTGAGCTTCGATCCGGCCACCGGTAAAACCGCGATGTATGGTTACCCTATCGACAGCGAGGCGTACAGTAAAAACAGCGACGCGAAAATTGGCGATATCGTGGCGATCGATAATCAGCACATCCTGCTGATTGAGCAGGGCAGCGACAAAGACGACGCGATGCGTAACCTTATCTATAAGGTGGATCTCAGTCAGGCCACCGATCTGGCCACATTCGATAAGGCCGGTGACTACCCGGAGTTTGACGACGCAAAAACGCTGGCGCAGCGCGGCATCGTGCTGGCGACGAAAACGCGGGTGGTGGATCTGCGTCAACTCGGCTGGCAGCAGGAGAAGGCCGAAGGGCTGGCGCTGATCGACAGCAACACGCTGGCGGTCATCAATGACAATGACTTCGGCGTGAAAATGGTGCTGCAAAATCCGGTGGAAGGTAAGAAGCGCAAGGATTATCGGGTCAACGACCAGGGCAGGCTGACGGTAGATGGTAAGCCGGTTGCCACCACCATCAGCGTGAAACCGCTGGATAAAGCCAGCTCGGACAGTGAGTTGTTTATCATAACGCTGGCGGAACCG
>NZ_VOQX01000146.1:0-7144 GCF_016643525.1 Pantoea sp. Morm
CTGAGGTCATCTTCATCGTCGTCTTCCGGCCAGAGCCGGACTACGTCCTTTGGCGTCAGTTCTTCTCGTCGTTCAGGCCCGCAAGGGTCTGCAGGTACGGCACGTGCCGGACGGCCTGCTCCGGCTCGTGAAAGCTCTTCAGCCAGCTTCTGGCTTCGGATATTTCAGTGAGCCGGTTATCGCTGCCGCCGGCCTCCGCCATGTGTCCGAGCTCGGTAATAAGCGATTGCACGCTTATTTCCTTTTCGCCCAGCGCCAGGCTCAGTGCCGCTTCGCCAATAATGACGTGCCCTTTCCCGTCGTGTTGAATAGACAAATTTACTACCTCCGTTTTACGTTGATGACAGCCTCACGTCACACTGTAGACCCCGCTGACGAAAGCGCCCGGAGGATATTCTGAAAAACCCTTATTCCGTAATAATTTATTTCAATAATTATGATGAGAGAGCTCCGCGCGTCAGAATTTATCGTTTCTGACGCGCCATAATGTTCATTCTGCGTGTCACCACGCCCGTTACCGGTCCGGTTTGAGAATGGTCAGCCAACTGCTAAGGTGCCCGTGACAATCTGCGGCAATACGGAGCCTCAAATGCTTACAACCATAATTTACCGGAGCCACCTCGCCGATGAGGTGCCCGTCCGCATCCTGCCGGGCATGGTGGAGAAGGCCAGCCTGCTGAACGCACGGCATCAGGTAACGGGCATCCTGCTGTTTAACGGTACGCACTTCTTCCAGATCCTGGAGGGCCCGGAGGAGGGCGTGCTGGACATTTACGCTCGCATCTGCGCCGACCGGCGCCACCACAACGTGGTTGAACTGATGCGCGACTACTCACCGTCACGTCGCTTCGGCAATCACGGCATGGAGCTCTTCGACCTGCGCCACCACGACAGCGGCAGCGTGCTGCAGGCGGTGCTTGACCGCGGCACGTCTAAATACCGCCTGACCTATGACGATCGCGGCCTGCAGTTCCTGCGAACCTTCGTGGAAGCCCGGGAGAAAGAGAACTACTTTGAGGTCCTGCCCGCCAACTACTGGGACTTTGTGCCGGACGAGAACGGGTCACCGGCCCCGGCAGCGGGCGGCGCCTTCCGCCCGGTGGTCGACCCGCTCGGACGTGAGGTCACGGCCCTTGAGGCCCTGCCCGGTGACGCGCCGGCGGGGCTCTCCGGCGAGGCGCTTTACGAGCACAATCTCGCGGCAGTCACCGGGGCGCTGAACAGGGCCGGCAGCTCGTGCCCGGACGACATCATGCTGTACGTCAGCATTCTGCCCATGACGCTGGTCGCCCTGCCGGACGCCGTGGGCCGGCTCGTGAGCGCCATCGACAGCGCCGGACTGGTGCCGCAGCAAATTATACTGGGCGTCAGCGAGACGGAGGTTATCTCTCAGCTGGAAGCATTTTCCGCAGCGGTGCGGCAGCTGAAGCAGGCCGGTATCAGTCTCTCAATTGATAACTTTGGTGACGGCTCAGCCGGGCTGTCGCTGCTGGCGCACGTGCAGCCGGACCGCGTACGTATCGGCGCCGGGATCGTGCGCAACATTCACCGCAGCGGCCCCCGTCAGGCGGTGGTGCACGCGGTGCTGCGCTGCTGTTCAGCGCTGGAGATCAACGTCATCGCGGCAGGCATCGAGCAGCCGGAGGAGTGGATGTGGCTGGAGGCGGCCGGGGTCACTGATTTCCAGGGCGCGCTGTTCACCGCAGAGGGCGCGGCCGTTGCCTGGCCGGAGACACGCGAGGCCGTCTGAGGCAAGGTGCAGAACAGGGGGCCCGCGGGCCCCGGATGATTAACAGGCGGCGACCTGCTGAGGCGGATGCTGCGCGGCCATGACGGCCGCCGGCACGTCGGCCTTTTCCTGCCGCAGGGTTCTGCCGCGGTTGGCCTTTTCAAGCCAGGTGCGGAAATGCGTCATCATCGCCGCCGCGTGCTGCGCGTCCGGCGTACGGTAAATCAGCAGCCGGCTTTTGGTCTGGTTTGTGCAGTCGATGGCGTAAATCTCGATGCCGGCGTCGCGCTGCTCGCTTTCAATTGCTGTAAATTGCATCTGAGGCCAGCGGTTCACCTTCAGCATAAACTCACTTAAAATCATTTTTTTTCCTTTTATTGTTTTAAAAACGGTACTCTTTCACTGGTCCGCCCAGTGTAGAACGGGTTGCAGACTCTGCAAGCCGTCAGCGGGATATCAAGCGTAAAGGTTTCGTAAGCCCCCTGTCTCAGCACCGGAGATAACTGCAGCATGCGCCAGCGGGAGATCTCCGGCAATCTGCCGGTGGGCTATCAGCGCAACAGTCAATAACCCACAAAAGAGGCAGCCATGCTCAGCGAGGACAGGCTAAGCCACGTCGC
The DNA here is from genome assembly GCF_016643525.1 of Pantoea sp. Morm. Classification (NCBI taxonomy): domain Bacteria; kingdom Pseudomonadati; phylum Pseudomonadota; class Gammaproteobacteria; order Enterobacterales; family Erwiniaceae; genus Pantoea; species Pantoea sp. Morm. Next base: position 2,350 of record NZ_VOQX01000146.1, read on the forward strand.
CGGTCATCCGGACAGCCATGACGCAGAGGCCGTGGCGATGGCGCAGGAGATCCTGCAGCTGCGCCGCACGCTGGGCGCGCCCTGGGCCGTGGTACAGCCGCTGGGCGCGCTGTATGTGGAGGACGGGAACGCGGCCATGATCTGGCCGGCGAGCCTGGCGGAGCACGGCGACGTCTGCCTGTACCGCCTGGAGAAGCCCTCTCCGATGGCGGAAGCCGCGCCGCCCGCGGCAAAGCAGCGCGGCCGGAGAAAGAAAATGCCGGCGCAGGAGTAAGTTCCCCTCATAACAGCGCGACCGTGCCGCGTCCTGACGCTGCGTTGGAAAAGTTTTCTGCATGACAGAGTCCCCGTTCATGTTCGGGCCCGCTGCGCTGTGGTAAGCTCTGCGCCCGAAACCTGCTGCCGGATAACCCCATGAAAAATGACTTTGAAGAAAAAATGGCCGACATCATGATTGGCGAGGCCGTTACGGCGCTGCTGGACGAGGACGTCGCCATCAGCTGGGCCGTGCTGACGGAGCGCCTGCGCGCGGCTATTGAGCATGAAACGGATGAAGACCGCGTTCGCGCGGGGCTGCGCGCTATTGAAGAGGTCCGGCGGGAAATGCAGATTCGCACCGGTGAAAAGACCGGGGTGACCGGCGCTGACGGTCTGTCAGCGCAGAAGCTTCACTAAGGTCACCCGGGGCGCTGCGGTATCCCCGGGGTCGCCTTTCTGATATACTGTACACTTATCCACCTTACGGACGGAGGTCATATGAACGATGACACCACCGCCGAAGATATCTACGCCGTTATCGGAACGGTCGTGGCGCGCCTTCTTAAGCCGGACCAGCACCTTACCCTTCACGAAATTACTAGCGCCCTGCACGGCATGGGCGAAGCGGCCGGCGCGGCGGGCGTGCGCGAAAGCTGCGCACGCGCCGTCAGGCTGCTGGCTCAGCAGATGCACTGACCTTCGGATTACCCCCGTTCTGACGTGCACCGCGCGCATAATGACGGCGACGTGCCACAATGAGAAGTGTGAAATCGTTTAAACCGGGAGATGCCTGTGAAAGTCTGGATTGCCGTTACCCTCGCCGCCGCCGTCAGCTGCTCCGTGTGGGCCTCAAAAGGGGGATTTGACTCCCCGGCAGCGCTGGCCGCCGCGCACGCTGTGCAGCAGAAGTAGCCTCAGAAGCCCTCGTCTTCGGGCGTTTTACCCACCACGATTTCCAGCGCGCTGCGCAGCACGTCAAGCTCGACCACGTCTGAAGTGCTCTCGAGCTCGGCGATAAGATAAAGAATGATCGCTTTGCTGGTGACCTTTTTGCCGTGAATAACGATGTCGCGGATGACGGCGTCCAGTACGGCGGTCTCGGCGGCCAGCGCGTCGCCGCCGCTGCGGAAGTGCTGGATGATGTCGGCTTCGGTGGTGGTGTGATGTTCGTTAAGCTGCATGGTGTTATCCGTCAGGCCCTGCGGGCAAATGTGGCCAGGCTGATGCCTGAAATAAAAACGGCCACCCTCCGGTGGCCGCGTCCTGCGGGCGTCCTGCCGCTCTCCGCGCGGTGCGGATATCAGTGCTTTTGAATATCTGTCACTGTCATTTCTTAACGTTGCTGACCGGGCCGCTCGGAGCACTCAGTGCCAGCACGTCTGCGTCGCGGCTCTCGCGCGACTGTGCAAATTCACTCTGTACCTTGCCCAGCGCCAGGGCGATGGCTTCACGCCTTACCGAATTCGTCTCGCCGCCGCTCATGGCGCGGAGTTGTCTCGCCACACCGGTTGCGCTAATGTGATCTTCACTGCTCAGCAGTGCGACAACGGCTTCGCCCAGCACAACGTCGGCGAGGCGCGTTAAGGTTAAATCTGTATTCTTCATACCCGCATCTTCCGGCTCATGCCCCTCCGGGCAGGATGGCAGGACGGCCATTCCGGGCGGTCCTGAAGGCACGCAGCGGTCGGCGCTTCATTACGGCGGGGTAACTCAGCGCTCAAAGAGCATGCCAATAAGCGTCTGGTAATGACGCTCTTCTTCCAGGCTGGATGCGACTTCGAGGCGGCGCAGCAGCTTGGTGCAGATGGCCTTACGGTTAAGGTTCTTGCCTGCGTGCAGGATTTCAACGACAATCTGCCCCAGCGTTTCCTGCTGGGTCGGCGCCGATGCCTTGCTGAAGTAGTGCGCAATGTCGCTGGCGGAATCCGGGAATCTCGTATTGCTCTGACGCATGGTGAACCTCTCGGTGGTTAAAATGTAGTCGGCTCTGTCTGACCGTAAAGTTATACAACCAAATCAAACTTGTACAGCAATTGTGTTGTTGTACAGCTTATCTTTTTGTGCAAAAAGTGCTAGGTGTTACTTAACAGTAACTTAGGTGAGTATCAGCGCGCGAATGATGAGCGGGTTAACGAAGGGGTTGTACAGCGGTCAGAACAGCATGGTCAGCTCAGGGGCTGGGGCACAGGAAAGAAGCCTGCCCGGTGTCACCCGGACAGGCGGAGGGGTGTCTTCAGTGCCTGAAGCCGCGGCCCGCTGCAGTGATCCATCTCAGCTCGTCCCGGTTGCCCGGTGATGACTCAAACCCGCGGAGCCAGCGTTTCGCCCCTCTTATCTGCACGCAGCGCGCAGGATTTTTCTCGGCGGCGGCCATCTCAGCCAGCTCGCGGATAAGCGAGCCAACGGTAATGTCCGCATTATTCATCGCCAGATGAACCGCCGCTTCGCCAATAATCATCTGGTTCTGGTCATGGTTATTATCAGGCATGCTCTGCTCTCCCTACGCCTTATTACGGTATTTCAGTGTAGTCGCTTAAGGGACTGAAAACCGGTTCCGTTTAAATACTTTCCGCGCATTATCCCGTCAGTCAGAATTACGCTCAGCCGCACAGCAATAAAAACACCCTGAATTCAGATGCCTGACAGGTTATCAGAGGTAACTGTCGGAAAATACTGAATTAACCTTATGTGTGGTCTGAAATCGTTTTCATCCTGAGGTGCAGTCTGAGCATGTCTTTGTTTCGGGATTTAATCTCAGAAGAGGATTTAACAGGGCCTGAAAAAAGGGAGGATAAGCCTGCAGGATACTGACCGTTAATATGTGCCGCATATAAGAAAAATCAGGGGGTAAGTCCGGGCGGTTATTCTCCTTCAACATCAGAGATAATTAGGAGATAAAGATTTCCTAATTAAGCGCGCCGGGATAAAAATTTACTTCCGGCGCGCGTCCTTGTGGTTTTATTTAAACTTCAGGCTTTGGGCCCCGCCGGCTGATAAGCCCGCCTTTACGGCCGGCCTCGCGCGCGCGATCGGGGCAGTTTTTGAAGTTGCCGCCGCTGGCGGCGCCGCCCTTGCTGCCCGCCTCAGAGGCGCGTGCCGGGTCGGCCGCGAAGTTTCCGGCTCCACCGCGTCTTACTGCTGTCATGATGTGTTCCTCAGATAAGAGTTGTCCTGTATATCAGACGGTTATAGTGTGGCACGTCTGTATAGGACTGCCTGTCTTCAGGACACTTTTTTTCAGGGGTATGACGGCGGACACGCATTACCGGGTGGCTGAATCTGAAATGCGGGCACGCCGGACCCTCGCGCTTGCGACTTCAGCGATATGCGCCAGGCTGTGTGCGCGGAACGGCGCGTAACATCCCTCCGGATGGAGAGTTGTTCTGCAGGCGCGCCGTGCCGCATTCGTATTACTTCTGCGCAGCGTTCAGGGGGTGCGTGCTGATGACAACCCGTCGCCGCAGGTGGCTTTCAGGCTCCGCGCCCCAGCAGAAGGCGGCCCAGTGGCCGCAGAACGCCAGCCAGCTGCGCACCGGGTGGAGGCAGCCCGACTCGCCCGTGCCGTCCCATACGTACACGTAGTGCTCCGGGTCGCGCAGCGCCCAGGCCACCATCCCCTCCCACATCACCTTTGCCGCGTTCGTCTGCGCGCTGTCGGTAATAATAATCGACCAGCGATGCAGAAAATGGCAGAAGAACCGGCGCGCAAGACCGTGCACCGCCCCCTCGTGCTGCGGCTGGCGGGTGCGCCAGACCATGACCTGTATGCAGGCGCGCTCCGGCGAGGTGAAGTCTTCAGTTTCTTCCAGCCTCACCGCATACACGGTCTCCGGCTCGGGCTCCTGCGTGACCAGCCTGAACTGTCGCTCTGCTCTGTTCTGCCAGAGGGCGTAGCCGAACGGCGTCACAAACCCGGGCAGCGTAAACGGCTCCACGTCACGGGCAAGAAACGCGCGGGTGTCGGCCCGGTTGGTGTCTTCCGGATTCAGTACCTGACTGAAGCTGGTATCGGGCAAGGTAATGGGCATGCTGTCGTCCGCCGTTACTTTTCTGTTCACTGAGCCTCCCTGATAACCGGAGCGTTAATTTATGTCGCTGAATTGTCTGCAAAAACGAATGGTGCTGTTTAAAAGACAGAGCACCGCAGGATAACTGCTGTACACGCGCCTTCACATCGGTTACTTTGCGCACGACCTCATTCACTACGCACGGGTATTTGATGCGACAGGACGGACTACCGCCGGAAAAAGAAGCCGGATTGACCGGTTATTTTAGCCAGGTCACTCACCCCTGCCAGATTGAGCTGCTGGGCCGCATCACCGTTGAGATCCTGCGACAGGAGCGGCGGCTGACGCGAACCGCTTTATGCCTCAAGTTGATAGCGCGCCTCGATGATTCCGGCGATGAGGCTGAGGCGGAACACCTGACGGCTCTGCTCCGGATGCTGTTTAATCGCTGAGTCCGGGATGTACTGCCGGCAGGGTGCCGGTTAAGTTATGTCCGCCAAAAAAAAGAGAGCGGCAAACGGAATGCCGTG
>NZ_VOQX01000147.1:0-7052 GCF_016643525.1 Pantoea sp. Morm
TTTGTAACCCACCGATTTCATCACGCCGGTGTGCTCAAAACCGAGCGCCCGGTGTACTCCCAGCGAGCCCTGGTTGGCGCTGTCACCGATAATCGCGATGATCTGGCGAAAGCCAGCGGCTTCGGCCTGCGCCACCGCTTTTTGCAGCAGCGCCTTACCGATGCCGCGTCCGGTTTGCTGCGGGTCGAGATAGATAGAGTCTTCCAGCGTGAAGCGGTAGGCGTAACGCGGACGATACGGCGCGAGATAGCAGTAACCCAGCACCTGATCCTGCTCCTCAGCCACCAGCCAGTAACCGCCGCGCTCATGCACATCATTAATGCGCCGCAGCATTTCACTCTCCGCCGGCGGTTCCGTTTCGAAGGTTGCGGTGCCGTGCAGCACGTGCCAGGCGTAAATCTTCTGTATCGCCGCCGCGTGATGCGGCTGCGCGGGAATAATGTCCATATGTTCCTGCTGTTCTGCCAATGATGCTGACAGCATGCCACCGCGCCGCAGCGCAATCATCCGCCTTAGTCATAGGAAATTGTGATAGTGGTATTGCTAATGGGTTTTAAGACGATGCGCATCTCGCTCAAAGCCTTGCGGCAGTACCCTGTACTAAAAATAGCTGGAAATTAGTACGGGGTACGATTAAAGTGATAGGTAATTATCTGGAATTTATCGAAACACGCGTGTTTTCAAAAGCTCGTAAAAGTCTGCTGGCAGACGATAACGAATTTCAGGAACTCCAGGTTTTTTTGCTGGAGCATCATGAGTCGGGTGCCACCATCAGTCAGACCGGAGGATGCAGAAAGATCCGCTGGAGCCGGGCCGGAATGGGGAAACAAGGCGGAACAAGGATCATTTACTACAACCGCCTAAGTTCAGGCAGAATTTATCTGTTACTCATCTATCCCAAAAATGCGAAGGATGATTTAAATGAAACGGAAAAAGCGCTGCTAAAAGCATTTACTCAACAAATAAACCTTTAAGCCACAGATCCACGAAGATTAAACTATGGAAAAACAGCTATTTAACGACCTGCTGGAAAGCGTGCAGGAAATGGTCGCCATTGAGCAGGGCCATGAATCACCGGACATAAACCGCATCCACCGTCATGAACTGCCGGATGTAAAGCTGATCAGAAAAAATGCGGGGCTAAAGCAAGCTGAGTTTGCCGATGCGATGGGCGTGAGCGTGGATCTTATTCGTAGCTGGGAGCAACACAGACGCAGCCCTACCGGACCAGCATTAAAAATGCTTTATCTCATTCAGCAGCAGCCCTTACTGATTAACGCATTACAGGCGTTGTAATCCCAGTTGCGCTACCGATTATTATCATGGCCTGGCAGATTGCCTGTTGCGGCGCTTTCAGCAACCACCAGACGGATTGAGCTCACAAACTTTAGCTGTGAGCTAAGGCATGTTTGAAGCTTATAACGTCTAATTCTGCTCCGACAGCTGGACCGCCATGGTATCGGCGTCGAGCGCCTCGAAGATGTGCGGTTCATCAGCGGGATAACAAATATAATCGCCGGGGAAGAGTTCGACCGGCGCGTCCATCGGGCCGACCCGCGCGCGACCGCGTGCCAGGATGATGTGTTCGACTGAACCCGGTGGATGCGGTTTTGACGCGCGCGGTGCGCCGGGCTGGCTGGTAATCAAGTACAGATCGCGGCGGCCGCCCGGCGGACAGCTGGCCAGTAGCGCGGCCTGAAAGTCCGCTAACTCTGCTGACACCACCATGCCTTCGCCACGCCGAATCACCTGCATCTTTTTCACTTCCGGCTCCATCAGCCGTGCAAACGGAATATTCAGCGCCACACACAGTGACCATAACGTCTCAATGCTGGGGTTACCGTTGCCTGCCTCCAGTTGCGACAGCGTTGACTTGGCGATGCCAGCGCGGCGCGCCACTTCCGTCAGCGAAAGTCCGGCGCGCTGGCGTTCGCGCACCAGTCCGGCGGCAATGATAGCAATGGGCGGGGTCACAATTACTCCTGTTCTTTATATCGAACGTTTTGTTCATCTTGTAAAACACGTACGGTGCGTTCATTATAACGGCTTTCTTGTTCGTTATGAGATCAAATTGTGATGCGTCTGGGTGCCGTACCGCTTGATCGCGGCGTATTGAAAGCGATCTTCCTTGTTTGTCTGGCCGACGGCATCGTTGGCCTCTCCTATGGTTCTCTTGCCGCTGCCGACGGTTTTCCGCTCTGGGTGCCGATTGCGCTCTCGACGCTGGTGCTGGCGGGTGCGTCCGAGTTTTTGTTTATTGGCATCGTGGCAGGCGGCGGCAGTCCGTTAACCGCTGCCGCAGCCGGTTTACTGGTCAACGCGCGTCATCTGCCGTTTGGCATTGCGGTGAAAGACCTGGTCGGGCAGGGCGGACGCAGCCTGCTGGGCTGCCATATCATGAATGACGAGAGCGTGGTGTTCGGTATTTCACAGCCGAAGCTGGCGCAGCGTCGGGCGGCTTACTGGGTTTGCGGACTGGGTATTTTTGCCATCTGGCCGCTCACGGTGATTGCCGGTGCGGTGATTGGACGCTTTATTCCTGATGTGTCGGCGATTGGCCTGGACGCGGTGTTTCCGGCCATCCTGATCGCGCTGATTTTCCCGGCGCTGCGCCAGCGTCGCACGCGCATTCCGGCCACCCTCGGGGCGCTACTTTCCGTGCTGGCAACGCCTTTTGTGCCAGCCGGTATGCCGGTGCTGTTTTCTTTACTCGGTTTGCTGAGCTGGCGGGAGCGCAAAGATGCAAAATAGTTTAGTGATTGCCGGCATCGCGCTGCTGGCTGCAGGCACGTATGCGATTCGCTTTGCCGGTTACCGGCTGGGCAGCCGGATGCACATGTCGGAACGGGTGCGCAACATGCTGTCCGACGCGGCAACGGTGCTGCTGCTGGCTGTCGCTGTCACCACCGCGCTGTTTGAGGGCACCGATTTCGCCGGCGTTGCGCGACTGACCGGCGTGTTGTTCGCGGTGTTTCTCGCCTGGCGTCGCGCGCCATTGATCCTGGTAATCATCGGTGCGGCGGTGATGACGGCGCTGCTGCGCTATTTTGGCGTACCGTAAGCGGCGGCGTTATCTTTTCATCACGTTTTTTTGCTACTGTGGCAAGTCCGCAGTTAGCTCAACAGGAGTAAAGATGACGCCGCGACTAGCCCACATTGATGAAACACCGGCGCTATGGCGAATCCGTAATCTGGCCATTCGGCATGGCTGTCGTGAGGTTTACTCCGCTGAGATCATTGCCGCATGGACGCCGGACGAATTACCGCATGCTTACTACGATGCCGTGAAAAATAATCCTTTTTATGTGATTGATGATGCAAAGCACGGTGTGGCTGCGACCGGCTTTCTCGATCTGCAAAGCGGCAGCGTTGAAGCGATTTTTACTTTGCCAGCCTGCCACGGTAAAGGCTATGCCAGTGCGATTATGCACGCCATTATTGCTGAAGCACGCCGTCGCGCGTTCAGCCACCTGACACTGGCTGCGACACCGAATGCCAGTGGTTTTTATTTACGTCACGGTTTCAGCACGCTGCGCGAGGCGCTTTATCCCTCTTCGCTGGCCGGTGCGGATTTAGCGTGTATAGAAATGCAGCTCAAGCTTTGCAGCTATGATTAGGGATAGAGAGTACAACAAGGACAACGCGAAAATGGTGATTAACTGCGTGGTGTATCGCCACGGCAAACGCGAAGAGCATGTCGAAGTCGATCAAATCAGCGAAGTGCTGAAAGAGGAAAAATCGTTCGTCTGGCTTGGCCTGTATCAACCCGATCCGGCGTTCATGCAAACGCTGCAGGAAGAGTTTAGCCTGCATGAGCTGGCGATTGAGGATGCGCTGGTGGCGCATCAGCGTCCCAAGATTGAGCAGTACGGCGAATCGGTATTTATCGTGGTGAAAACCGCACACATGGAAGATCGCCAGCGCATCAGCTTTGGCGAAACCCACTTTTTCCTCGGTAAAAATTTTCTGATTACCGTGCGCCACGGTTCGGTTGAGGGCTATAAAGCGATTCGCGCCAAAGCCGAGAAAAATCATGCCATGCTGTGCCAGGGACCCGGCTATGCGCTCTACTGCATCCTCGATTTTATCGTCGACAACTACAGCAAAATCACCGAATCGCTGAGTGAACGTATTGCTGACCTGGAAGACGGCATGTTCACCACCCGCTTTGACAGCGTCACGCTGGAAAATGTTTACCATTTGCGGCGTCAGCTGCTGTCGTTGCGCAATGCGGCAATGCCGGTGACGGAAATCTGCCCGCAGCTGGTGCGCTTCCATGAAGATATCATCCCGAAAAATCTGCGCGCCTATCTGCGCGACGTGCAGGATCACGCGCACCACGTAATGATTGATGCCGAAGACATGCGCGAAACGCTGGCCAGCGCCATGCAGGTGAATCTGGCGCTGGTCTCGGTACAGCAGAGTGAGGTGAATAAAAAACTGGCCGGCTGGGGGGCAATCCTGATTGTGCCGACCATCATCTTCAGTATGTACGGCATGAACTTCTCAGACATGCCCGAGCTGCACAGCCACTTTGGCTATCCGGCGGCGCTGGCGGTCACGCTGGTGATCTGTTTCGTTATGTGGTGGCGGCTGAAAAAAGCGGGCTGGCTGTAAGCGTGATGGCCTGCGCGCGCTGTCACCAGACGCGCAGGCCAGGGCGATTTCAGCCTGAAATCGCCACGCTCCATTAGCCTCAATGCGCGCTGGCAGTAGGGCGCACCGTGATCTCATTGACATCAACTTCGCCAGGCTGATTAATGGCCCAGCTCACCGCCTGCGCAATGGCTTCGGGTTTTAACGCAATCTGACGATAGCTCTGCATGGCCACGCGTGCGGTCTCGTCAGTGATGGTGTCCGCCAGTTCCGATTCCACCACGCCGGGATTAATGACCGTCACCCGCAGCTGGCGCGATTCCTGACGCAGGCCATCCGAAATGGCGCGAACGGCGAATTTTGTGGCGCAATACACCGCTGCCGTCGGCGATACCGCCAGCGCACCAATCGAGGCGATATTGATGATATGGCCGCTTTGCTGCGATTCCATAAGCGGCAGTACGGCAGCGATGCCGTACAGTACGCCACGCACGTTGACGTCGAGCATACGGTCCCATTCATCCACCTTCAGCGAACTGAGCGGCGACAGCGGCATGACGCCGGCATTGTTGATCATTACATCAACCCGACCATATTTATCGCGGGCAAAATCGGCCAGCTGCTGCGTATCGGCTCGCTGCGTTACGTCGGTGGCCAGATAATCCAGTTGCGCGCCGCTGGCACGCAGTTCATCACACAGTATTGCCAGCCGATCGGTACGGCGCGCGCCCAGCACCAGTTTATGCCCCTGACTGGCCAGCAGACGTGCTATCGCTTCGCCGATGCCGCTGCTGGCGCCGGTCAGAATAATCACTTTCGCATTGGAATGAGCCATGATGGTTTCCTCGTGTTGGTTGACGAGGCTATTGTGGAAAACGCCGGCTAAAGCGAACAGACCGGATTGTGGCGCATCATTGCCTGATTCTCTCGTCACGGTTGTGAGTAAGGAAGAAACCTGGCTATGCTTTGCCTGAACCTCTCACCGGAAACCCGTTATGTCGCAAACCGTACAACAGCAGACCTGCGCGCTGCTGCGCCAGCTGGCACCGCAGGAAGGTTACACCGCATCACTGCTCGACAGCGTGCGCTTTATGCGTGCCGACCGGCAGTGGGCGCGCACGCCGGTTCTTTATGAGCCGAGCATCATCATTATCTGTCAGGGCTCGAAGCGGGCGTTTCTTGCCGACAAAATGTATCGCTACGACGCACAGCACTATCTGGTGTTGTCGGTGCCGCTGCCGTTCTCCGCTGAGACTGAAGCGACCTCCGCCGAACCGTTGCTGGGACTGGCTATCCGTCTGGATGCGGCCACGCTGGCGCGACTGGTGACGCAGGTCGCAGCGGCAGACATTCCGCTGGCGGAGACACCAGCCAGCATTATTTCGACGCCGGTAAATGAGACGCTGGCGGACAGCACGCTGCGCCTGTTACAGGCGCTGAGCGATCCGCTGGAAGCGCAGGTTTTAGGCCCGGCACGGGTAGAAGAGATTTGCTTTCGTGTGTTGCTGGGTGAGCAGGGCGGTGCGGTGCGCGCAGCGCTGACCTATCAGGGGCATTTTGGCCGCATCGCGCGGGCGCTGCAGCGCATTCATGCTGACTGGCAGCAGCCGCTGGATGTGCCGCATCTGGCCAGCGAAGCGGGCATGAGCGTTCCGCGCTTCCATCTGCATTTCAAAAGCGTCACGCAGACCTCGCCGATTCAGTATCTCAAGTCGCTGCGGCTGCATCAGGCGCGTTTGATGATGATTCGCGATAATCTCACCGCCGCCGGTGCCGCCGCACGCGTCGGTTACGAAAGTGATTCACAGTTTAACCGGGAGTTTAAGCGGATGTTTGGTCGCACCCCGGCTGACGAGGCGCGGGTGATGAAACGCGCCTTTGCGCTGCTGCCGCCGGAACAGTTATCCGCGCGGCTACAGGCACATTAGGTCAGTACGCGATGACGATTGCCGCCACCACGCCAATCCAGAACAGCAGGCTGGCAGCCAGTGCCAGCTGGCACAGTAACCGGCGGGAAAAACTCAGCAGCGCACTGAGGCGCGGCGATAACATTAATACCATAATCATCCCTCACAACAGCCAGCAACTGTTCAGCGCAGCCCCATCACGGCAACCACCAGCAGAATCCAGAAAAATGCACAACCTGTTAGCAGGAAACGCCAGACAAGATGGCGTTCGGGAGTCAGCAGCGTGTGCAGACGCATACGAAGAAGCAGTGGCATAGCAACCTCAAATCAGAAAGTTTTACCGGGAATATCTGGCAGCTGAGAACAGAAAATTCTGTCAGCGAATAAGAACATTCTGACGTGTTATAAGGCCGCGAAACGACAAGACCAGTCTTGAAAACAGGCTGAGAAATTCCTCATGAGGCAGGCGGCAGCCACAGCGGACATCAGATGCCGCTGTGGCCATCAGGCACAGCAAAGCCGGTTACACGCTGCGCGTGACGCCGCCGT
>NZ_VOQX01000148.1:0-7002 GCF_016643525.1 Pantoea sp. Morm
CTGTTCACCCAGCCGGACATCGACGGCGCGCTGGTGGGCGGTGCGTCGCTGAAGGCAGATGCTGTCGCGGTGATCGTCAAAGCCGCTGCGGCAGCCAAAAACGCGTAAGTTTCTCACGCAGAAAAAGGCGGCTGATGAGCCGCCTTTTTTATTGCCTGATCGGTCGCGGAGCCACTCACTCCAGCAAACGGCACTGGTGATCCTGCAGTTCTTCCGCCGAACCGCGATTCAGCTTGAGCCAGTTGCGCTCCAGCGCCAGCAGCGCCAGACGTCCATCCGGCAGCCGGGCCAGCGCCAGCCCGTATTTGCCCATCTCACCGCGTGCATGCGGCACCTCCTCAGCCAGCCGGATAAACACGCTCTGCTGCGCCAGTTCGGCGGTGCTCAGCGTGCGAATCAGCCAGCGATGCCGCAGCAGCGTCGCCGTCTGCCACTGCGCATTCAGCTTCGGCGCCAGCGTATCCAGCTGCTGACGCACATCCGGTCGCAGGCAGGAGATATGAATATGCAGCTGATTCTGCGTACGACCATACTGCGCGTTGATGGCCAGCGACAGCACGCGGTCGTCGACAGGCGCACCGCGCTTCTGTGCCAGCAGGCGGCGCTGCTGCCAGGCGGCAGCAAACAGATTCGGCGTGGTGGGTTCGAGGAGGATTGGGCTCTCCATGCCGGTGATTTTTGCTATCGGCATCAGCAGATATTGCAGCGGGCCATTCAGATCTTTGAGCGTGACGTAACCCTGCGCCAGATTGACCTGCTGACAGGGGGCAGGATTACCGCGTTGCGTCATGTCCGGTACGCACTTTTCGCTGACAATCTGCCACAGCGCGTCGGCGTTTTTATGTAAATGCACCGCACCGGCGATCAGCCCGGCAATCAGAAGGATGAACGCGATAATCAGCAACGTAAGACTACGGCGGCGCGCCTGCATGGCCAGATCCTCAGTGATGAGCTGTCAGCATCCTCACCTGTCACCAGCGGAAAGTCACGGCTTTTTCCGCGCCGCAAAGCAAAACGGCCAGCGCAGGGCTGACCGTTTCGTCATGATGAAAACGCGGTTACGGTTTCATGACCTGATCGTAGCTGCCGCCGTCGGCAAAGTGTGCTTTCTGCGCTTTGCTCCAGCCGCCAAACTTGTCATCGATGGTGAACAGCTTAACCGGCGCGAAGCTGCTGGCAAACTTCTTCGCCACCTCAGGATCGCGCGGGCGATAGAAGTTTTGCGCCGCGATGGTCTGGCCTTCCGGTGAGTAGAGATATTTCAGATACTCTTCCGCCACCTTACGCGTGCCCTGTTCATCCACCACTTTATCGACCACGGAGACCGTCGGTTCGGCGAGGATCGATTCGCTCGGCGTAACGATTTCAAACTTGTCTTTGCCCAGCTTATCGACGGCCAGATAGGCTTCGTTTTCCCATGCAATCAGCACATCACCGATACCGCGCTCAACGAAGGTATTGGTCGCGCCACGTGCACCGGAATCCTGCACTTCAACGTTTTTGAACAGCGCCCGGACGTAAGCCAGCGCTTTGGCCTGGTCACCGTGGTTCTGGTCCAGCGCCCAGCCCCAGGCCGCCAGATAGTTCCAGCGTGCGCCGCCGGAGGTTTTCGGGTTTGGCGTGATCACAGAAACGCCTGGCTTAATCAGATCCGGCCAGTCATGAATGCCTTTAGGATTGCCTTTGCGTACCAGGAACACGATGGTGGAAGTATAAGGTGCCGAGTTGTCCGGCAGACGCTTGATCCAGTTTTTATCGATACGACCACGGTCAGCAATAGCATCCACGTCGGACTGCAGCGCCAGCGTCACCACATCCGCGCGGATGCCATTGATCACGGACGTCGCCTGCTTACCCGAACCGCCGTGCGACTGGCGGATCACCACGTTATCGCCGGTTTCCTGCTTGTAGTGCGCGCTAAACGCTTTGTTGTACTGCTCGTACAGCTCACGGGTTGGATCGTAAGAGACGTTTAACAGCTGAATATCCTTTGCCAGAACACTGGTTGAAGCCAGTAACAGGGTGACACCAATACTCCACTTGTTCATTGCTTGCTCTCCCGAGGTCGTTATAGAACAAGACTGACACAAAGCAATCCATGGATTAAAGAATTAAAAATAAGCTGTTATAACTATGGAGAATATAGCAAGGCATAAAAAAGGGCGCGAAAGCGATCGCGCCCGATTTATCGTTGATTAGTAGAGTTTTTTCGCGGTATCCAGCCAGTCGCGCTTGAACGGACGCTTCATGTTTTCGATAGCGTCGATGATGTCATGATGCACCATCTTCTCGTTCTGAATCCCCACGCAGCGACCGCCGTAGCCCTGCAGCAGCAGCTCAATTGAATAAGCACCCATGCGTGATGCCAGAATGCGGTCGTAAGCACATGGCGCACCGCCACGCTGGATGTGGCCGAGCACGGTGGCACGGGTTTCACGCTTGGTTTCCGCTTCAATAAAGTGCGCCAGATCGTCGATGTCACAGATGTGTTCGGTGATCGCCACGATGGCGTGTTTTTTACCTTTCGCAATGCCCGCCTGGATTTCTGCTACCAGCTCTTCGCGCGTGTAAGGGATTTCAGGCAGCACGATGAACTCACAGCCACCGGCGATGGCCGCCGCTAAGGTCAGGTCACCGCAGTAGCGGCCCATCACTTCTACGATAGAGATACGCTGATGCGAAGAAGAGGTATCGCGCAGACGGTCAATCGCTTCAACCACGGTTTCCAGCGCGGTGAAATAACCGATGGTGTAATCGGTACCGGCGACGTCATTGTCGATGGTGCCCGGCAGGCCGATGCACGGGAAGCCCATTTCGGTCAGGCGTTTGGCACCCATGTAAGAACCGTCACCGCCGATCACTACCAGCGCATCAATGCCGCGCTTTTTCATGTTTTCGATCGCGACCTGACGCACTTCTTCGTTGCGGAACTCCGGGAAACGCGCCGAGCCGAGGAAGGTGCCGCCGCGGTTAATCATGTCCGACACGCTGTAGCGGTCGAGGTTGATCATGCGGTCTTCGTACAAACCCAGATAGCCGTCATAGATACCAAAAACTTCAAGGCCTTCACTCAGCGCGGAACGGACAACTCCGCGAATGGCTGCGTTCATGCCTGGGGCGTCGCCGCCGCTGGTCAGTACTCCGATTTTTTTGATCATGACAACCTCTGGATTGTTCAAAACTAAGGATTATTCCTGCCTGTCGACCGGTGTGGACCAGCTCGCGATCGCACGGCTTAATAGTTGCAGATAGTATATCAAAGGCTTGATGCTGAATTGATTCAGGTCAGACAAGTTTTCGCTAATTTTTTACAGAGTTGTTAGCGTTACGTCATTTTTTTCACGCAATACTATGTTTTATAACGGCTAAAACTGAAAAAAACCCTGCTGATTTTGCGGCACGACAGAACAGGGGTCCTGATGAATAATCACATCTGAGCCGGGAAATTTTTGCCGTAATGCCTGCTCAATTTGATCGGCCACCTGATGCGCCTGCACCAGCGGGAGATGATCGTCCATCTCCAGATGAAGCTGAATAAACCGCGTCGGGCCAGACTGCCGCGTACGTAACGCATGGGCACCGCGTACGCCGGGCCAGTGGCTTACCAGCGCGATAATCGCCTGTTTTTCCTGCTCCGGCAACGCGCGATCGAGCAGCGACTGCACCGCTTCGTAGCCCATGCGCAGCGCGTTATAGAGGATATATACGCCGATGCCGAGCGCAAACAGCGCATCCGCACGCTTAAAACCATAACTGCTTAAGCCCAGCGCCACCAGAATGGCGCCGTTCATCACCACATCCGACTGATAATGCAGCATGTCCGCGCGAATTGCCTGGCTGCGGGTACGCCGCACCACCCAGCGCTGAAAAGCGACCAGTACCAGCGTGGAGCTGAGGGCGATCAGCGTCACAACTACGCCAACCAGCGGCGCGCGCAGCGTTTCCGGCGTGGCCAGATGCTGCAGCCCGGTAAGAAACAGAAACAGCGCCGATCCGGAGATAAACATGCTTTGCGCCAGTGCCGCCAGCGATTCCGCTTTGCCATGACCAAAGGTGTGATCGTCATCAGCAGGCTGCAATGAATAGCGCACCACCAGCAGATTGGTCAGTGACGCGGCGATATCGACCAGCGAATCCACCAGCGCCGCCAGCAAGCTGACCGAACCGGTGTACCACCAGGCGAAAATTTTCACGATCAGCAACAGCGTTGCCAGCGTGGTCGCCGCCAGCGCCGCGCGGTTTACCAGTTTTGCGTAGGAAGGTTCCATACCTTGCCTCGTCAGGCGCTGCAGCACGCCATGCAGTGGAAAATGGCTCAAGTTTATCACCGTCCCGTGCAGACTGCGTGACAGGATAGCGAAACGGATGCAGTTTGCCCGCAAATCCAGGGCAAAAAAAACCCCGCCATCATGGCGGGGAAGACAGGGATGGTGTCTATGGCAAGGAAAACAGGGATACTATGTTACTGGTTACTGCTGGTACTACTCACTGCTTGCAGCGGTGATGATGGCTGCAATCCGGAGAGCCGACGCGCTTCATTCAGGCGCCGCTCAAAATTCTTCTGCAATGTCGCTTGCTGTGCAGGCGTTAGCAGGTGATACATCTGATTACGAACCCGGGCCATCTCGATTTGCAGTTCTACCTGCTCGCGGGCCTGTTTCTCTGCCTGCTGGCGGATAGCCGATTCGTTAAATTTGTCTGCAATGACAAGGTCATGCATAGTTTCTATGTCCTGAACGCTTAACACCGGGCGTTCATGACGCGCTTGCTGCATCAGGTCGCGCATCTGTTGCCGCTGTTGTTCAGTCAGCTCAATGCCATCGAACATGTGGCTTTGCGGATTTTGCGTCATACTGCCTGTCGTCAATCCGCCGTTATGATGCATCTCGTCAATCGTCGTCGTGTCTGCTGCTTCTGCGCTGGCGTGACTGAGAACCATCGCTGAGGCAAAGACGACGGCGGTTAAGTAGCGCATCGTTTACTCCCGGTTCGTTCCGTTTTGCGATTCAACGAGAGCTAGTGTACGGCGACAGCTGCAAACATCCGTCAGGGGGTGTAAAACTACGTAAAGCGTTGGATTGCCACTATAGGAACACGGTATTTTGCCTGCGGAGGGCAACAAAAAATGAATAAAATCCTGTTGGTTGATGACGACCGCGAATTGACTTCGCTGCTTAAAGAACTGCTTGAAATGGAAGGTTTTGAGGTGATTGTCGCCAGCGATGGCGAGCAGGCGCTCAATCTGCTGGACAACACCGTCGACCTGCTTTTGCTCGATGTCATGATGCCGAAGAAGAACGGTATCGACACGTTAAAAGAGCTACGCCAGCAACATCAAACCCCTGTCATCATGCTAACCGCCCGCGGTAGCGAGCTGGACCGCGTTCTGGGCCTGGAACTGGGCGCGGATGACTATCTGCCAAAGCCGTTCAACGATCGCGAACTGGTGGCGCGTATCCGTGCGATTCTGCGCCGTTCAAACTGGAGCGAACAGCAGCAACAGCACGATAACAGCTCACCGACGCTGGAAGTGGATTGCCTGCGCCTGAATCCGGGCCGTCAGGAAGCCAGCTTCGACAGCGAAACGCTGGATCTCACCGGCACCGAGTTCACCCTGCTCTACTTACTGGCGCAGCATCTTGGCCAGGTGGTGTCACGCGAGCATCTCAGCCAGGAAGTGCTGGGCAAGCGCCTGACGCCGTTTGACCGCGCCATCGATATGCACATCTCTAACCTGCGTCGTAAGCTGCCGGAACGTCGTGATGGTCATCCGTGGTTCAAAACTCTGCGCGGACGCGGCTATCTGATGGTTTCGGCATCATGATTGGAAGTTTGACCACCCGCATCTTCGCCATCTTCTGGCTCACCCTGGCGCTGGTGTTGATGCTGGTACTGATGGTGCCCAAACTCGATTCGCGCCAGATGACCTCGCTGATGGAGAGCGAACAGCGCCAGGGCACCATGATTGAGCAACACGTTGAGGCGGAGCTGTCACAGGATCCGCCCAACGACCTGATGTGGTGGCGCCGGCTGTTTCGCGCCATCGACAAATGGGCACCGCCCGGTCAGCGCCTGCTGCTGGTGACCAGCGAAGGACGAGTGATCGGTGCGCAGCACAATGAAATGCAGGTGATCCGCAACTTTATCGGCCAGTCCGATAATGCCGATCATCCGCAGAAGAAAAAGTATGGCCGCGTCGAGATGGTCGGCCCCTTCGCGGTGCGCGACGGCGAAGACAATTACCAGCTGTATCTGATCCGTCCCGCCACCAGTTCCCAGCTCGATTTCGTCAACCTGCTGTTTGACCGTCCTCTGCTGCTGCTCATCGTCACCATGTTAATCAGCTCACCGCTGCTACTGTGGCTGGCGTGGAGCCTGGCGCGTCCGGCACGCAAACTAAAACATGCCGCGGATGAAGTGGCGAGCGGAAATTTGCGTCAGCATCCGGAACTGGAATCGGGCCCGCAGGAATTTCTCGCAGCCGGCTCCAGTTTCAACCAGATGGTGAGCGCGCTCGAACGCATGATGACGGCACAGCAGCGACTGCTGTCGGATATCAGCCATGAATTACGCACGCCGCTGACGCGTCTGCAGCTGGCGACTGCGCTACTGCGCCGGCGTCATGGCGAAGGCAAAGAACTGGAGCGTATTGAGACCGAAGCGCAGCGTCTGGACGGCATGATCAACGACTTGCTGGTACTGTCGCGCACCCAGCATAAGAACGCGCTGGTGAGCGAAGCGATGAAGGCCAACCAGCTGTGGAATGGCGTGCTGGAAGATGCCAAATTCGAAGCGGAGCAGATGGGTAAAACCATGGACGTGCCGTATCCGCCCGGTCCGTGGCCGCTGTACGGTAACCCGCACGCGCTGGAAAGCGCGCTGGAGAACATTGTGCGCAACGCGCTGCGCTATTCGCACACGCACATCAGCGTTAGCTTTGCCGTGGATATTCAGGGCATTACCGTGCACGTCGACGACGACGGTCCCGGCGTCAGCCCGGAA
>NZ_VOQX01000149.1:0-6988 GCF_016643525.1 Pantoea sp. Morm
CGTTTCAATACGTTATTCCCCAACCTGCCGCCAGGTACGCTGATCGTTAATCTGGTCGGTGGCTTTATTATTGGCGCGGCGATGGCGTGGTTTGTGCGCAATCCGCACATCGATCCCGTATGGAAACTGCTGATCGTCACCGGCCTGTGCGGCGGGCTGACGACCTTTTCGACCTTCTCGGCCGAGATCGTGGTGTTGCTACAATCAGGAAAATACCTGTGGGCAATGTCGAGCGTGATGGTGCATGTCATCGGTTCATTGCTGATGACCTTTGCCGGTTTCGCCGTGGTGAACCTGCTGGGCTAAACGACACGCTTGAAATCACCCTTAAGAGGGGGATACTGATCAGGATGCTGTGCGGGTGGCGCACAGCCTCTGTCACCGCTTTATCCGGACGATTAAGGAGCTGTTGATGTCTGCAAACCCGAAATTCCTTAACCTGGTGCTGTTAAACGGTGAATCGGCGCATAAGCTGCAGGCGGCGCGTGCCGCCGGGTTCGATCAGGTTGAAATGTGGCGGGAAGAGGTTACTGAGCACACGGCGGCGCTGGCCGCGCAGCTGCACCTGGGCTTTACCAATCTGCAGGTGCTGCGTGACTTTACCGGCGCGCCGGACAGCGAACGGCTGCAAAAGCGCGCCGAACTGCGTGATTTCATTCGCGTCGCGCAATCGCTGGGCTGCGATACCATTCAGGCGCCGGCGACCACGCGCGAAGACTGCGTTGCGGAGCGCATTGATGAGGATCTGCGCTGGCTGGCCTCGGAAGCCGCGCGCTATAACATGCGCATCATGTATGAACCGATGGCGTGGTGCAGCGTCGACAATACGCTGCCGCTGGCGTGGCAGCGTTTGCAGCGGCTGGATCAGCCCAATATCGGGCTGGTGGTCGATCTGTTCCACATCTGCGCACGCGGTGGCGATGCCTCTCAGCTCGACGGCATTCCGGCCGACCGCATTTATGAAGTGCAGCTGTGCGATATGGCGCAGATGCCACCGCAGGAAAAGCAGGCGCTGAGCGACTATGCGCGCCATCAGCGCTTACTGCCCGGCGACGGCATCATTGAAGTGGAACGCTTTGTCGATAAGCTGAAAAGTGCAGGCTATCGCGGTCCGGTGGGCATCGAAGTGTTTAACGATCGCCTCAAAGCACAGCCGCCGGAAGCGGCCGCGCGTCAGGCGTGGCAGGCGCTGCAGCGCTACTGGCCTTAATCCTGCAGGCACTGGGCGATGTAGGCCGCTGCCTGCATCGCGCCGTGGCTGGAAATGGTGTGACCGGTGGCGGGTTCATACTGTGCGGTGACCGCGACGCCCGCGCTCTGCAGGCGCTGCGCGGCGGAGACAGTTTCGCTGAACGGAATCACCTCATCGGCTTTACCGTGAATTAGCAGCGCGGAGGCATGCGGCGGCGGCGTGAGCGCCTCGTCAAAGGCCAGGCGACCGGAGAAGGCCACCACACCAGCCAGCGGATAGCGTCCGGAGGCCAGCGCATCCAGCGCCATGATCGAGCCCTGCGAGAATCCCACCAGAATCACCTTTTGCCACGCGCCGGCCATCGCGTGCTGCGCCATCAGCTGCTGCAGCGTGGCGTCAAAGGCGTCGCGCGCAGCCCGTACGCGTGCCGGACGGTTTTCCGGCGTGATGCCGGTCAGGCTGAACCACTGATAGCCCATGGCGTGTTCAAAGGGAAAGGGCGCATCGGGCGCGGCAAATGCCACGTCGGGCAGCAGCGCTGACCAGTGTTGCCCCAGCACCGCCAAATCCGCGCCATTACTGCCGACGCCATGTAAAAACACCACTAACGCTTTTGCCATTGCCCTGCTCCTTAAAAACCGTAGTCCGCCATATCCGGTCCCGCTGGCACGATGCCGTTGGGATTCAGCGCTTTAATCGAATAATAGCCCTGTTTGATGTGGTCGATGTTCACCGTTTGCCGCACGCCGGAGACCGCCAGCACACTCTTCAGATAACGATCGAGCAGCGGGTAATCGCGCAGGCGGCGCAGGTTGCATTTGAACAGGCCGTGATAGGCGACGTCAAAGCGTATCAGGGTCACGAACAGGCGGATATCGGCTTCGGTCAGTCGTTCACCCAGCAGAAAAGTGCGGCCATCTTTCAGCCGTTGCTCCAGCTCATCCAGCTGCTCAAACACCTCATTAAACGCCTGCTGATAGCTCACCTGGGTGGTAGCGAAACCGGTACGATAAACGCCGTTATTGAGACGCGGATAGATCGTTGCGTTCAGCGCGTCGATCTCCTGGCGCAGATCCTCAGGGTAGAGATCGAGCCGGTTGTCTGCCAGATCGCCAAAGCCGCTGTTGAACATGCGCAGAATATCCGCCGACTCATTGTTAACGATGGTCTGGGTTTTTTTATCCCACAGCACCGGCACGGTGGCGCGCCCGGTGAAGTCGGCGTCGGCGCGGGTATACAGCTGGTGGAGATACTCAGCGTTGTTCAGCGGGTCGCGATCGGCACCGGGATAATCGCCGAAGCGCCAGCCCTGCGCGCCAAGCTGCGGCTCAACCACCGACACGCTGACAATCTGCTCCAGCCCTTTCAGGCTGCGTGCAATGAGCGTGCGCGAGGCCCACGGGCAGATCAGCGCGACGTACAGATGATAGCGATCCGGCTCGGCGGCAAATTCGCTGCTGCCATCGGCGCTAATCCAGTGACGAAAGCTGGAAGTCTGGCGTACAAAGCCACCCTGTTTATCGGTGGCCTGAACCGGATGCCACTCTGCGCTCCACTTACCGTTTACCAACATCGCTCTGCTCCTCTGAAGTGATGTCAGCAGCTTACCCTGCTGCCGTTATGCTGATAATCCGGGCAAAACGGCTTTGATTGTTTCCAGAATGGAAGGAATCAGCCGGGCGGATGCAGGCGGAAGTGCTCGGCCAGAAAGTCGATCAGCAGGCGGGTTTTCTGCGCCAGGTGGCGCGCGGGCGGATACAGGGCAAACAGGCCCATGGCTGGCGGCGCAAAGTCCTCCAGCAGCGTGACGATTTCGCCCCGCTGCAGCGCCGGTGCAGCGATAAAACCGGGCAGACGCGCAATGCCGAGGCCGGCCAGCGCCGCCTGCAGGCAGGCTTCGGTATTGGAGAAGCACAGGCGGCCGCGAATCGGCATGCTGACGCTGTCGCCGCACGGCGTGACGAACGGCCAGTGCCACGGATCGCGAAAGTTGGTGTCGCTGATGCACTGATGCGTCGCCAGATCGCGCCAGTGCTGCGGCGTGCCGTGCTGCAGCAGATAGCCGGGCGCGGCGGCGAGGCGAATCGGCACCTCGCCCAGACGGCGCGCAATCAGGCTGCTGTCGTCCAGCTTGCCGATGCGGATCGCCATATCGAAGCCTTCATCGACGATATTCACGGTGCGGTCGGAGAAGTTGACGTCCAGCTCAATCAGCGGATAGTGACGCGCGAACGCCACCAGCACGCTGGCCAGCACCGCGGTGCCGAAGGTGCCGGGTGCGCTGATCTTCAGGCGACCGGTGGGTGAGCGGGCATTTTCCTGCACCGTGGCATCCAGCGCGTCGAACGCCTCCAGCAGGGTTTTCACCCGCTCGTAATAGGCGCGGCCGATCTCGGTGGGCGACAGCGCCCGTGTGCTGCGCTTGAACAGCTGCACGCCAAGCTGCTGCTCCAGACGCGACACCAGCTTTGATGCCTGGCCGCTGCTGGTGCCCAGCCGGGCAGCGGCACCGGCAAAGCTGCCGACTTCGAGTACGGCGACAAACATGCGATCACAATCAAGACGATCCATGGCATTTCCTGCAAGGGAAAAGGGTGAGTATACACAGGCGAAGTGAAAAATCGTGGCACGGGCCGCGACAGTAATGTGCGCAGCATTGAGCAACGCTCCGCTTTACATTCAGTGCGCCGCACCTTTCGCACGGCGGCAAAACCTGCTGAACTAGGCATTCGCCTTAAGCTGGCCGGGAGCCACCAATGCCTTTGCTTCACCTGTCATCGCTGGCGGAGATCACCGCTGCCGAATGGGATGCGCTGTTACCTGACAATCAACCTTTTTTGCGTCACGCCTTCCTGCTCGCGCTGGAAGAGAGTGGCAGCGTGCGCGCGGAAAACGGCTGGCAGCCGGATCATCTGCTGTGGCGCCAAGACGGCAGGCTGCGGGCAGCGCTGCCGGGCTACCGTAAACGCAACTCGTGGGGCGAATATGTGTTCGATCACGCGTGGGCCGATGCCTGCCAGCGTGCTGGTATTCCTTATTACCCCAAATGGCTCGGCGCCATTCCGTTCAGCCCGGTGACCGGTGCGCGGCTGCTGGGTGACGAGACGGCCATTATTCCGATGCTGGAAGCGCTGCCCGATGCGTTGCAGCGGCACGGCTTAAGTGGGGCACATATCAATTTCACCACGCCGCACGCCAACGCGCTGCTGGCAACCCAGCCGGACTGGCTGGCGCGCCTCGGCGTGCAGTATCACTGGCACAATCGCGGCTACCGCGATTTTCACGACTTTCTCGACACGCTGATGTCGCGCAAACGCAAGCAGCTGCGCAAAGAGCGCGAACAGGTGGCCAGCAGCGGCTTTGCGTTTAACTGGTATCGTGGCGATGAGCTGCGTGAAGATCAGTGGGATTTTGTGTATACCTGCTACGCCAACACCTACGCGGTGCGCGGCCAGCGTCCCTATCTGACGCGCTCCTTCTTCAGCCTGCTGGCGGAGCGGATGCCGCAGGCGATTCGCGTGGTGATCGCCACGCTACAGCAGCAGCCCGCCGCCATGGCCTTCTGTCTGGTGGATGACGACACGCTGTATGGCCGCTACTGGGGCTGTCTGGCGGAGTTTGACCGACTGCACTTCGAGACCTGTTTCTACCAGGGCATGGATTTCGCCATCGCTGAAGGGCTGCAGCGCTTTGATGCCGGTGCGCAGGGCGAGCACAAGCTGGTGCGCGGCTTTGAACCGCAACTCACCCATTCCTGGCACTATCTGTGCCATCCGGGGCTGCGTGATGCGGTCGGGGATTTTCTGCAGCAGGAGCGGGCAGGGGTGCGCGCCTGGGCTCAGGAAGCGCGCGACGCCCTGCCTTACCGGCGCGGTGATTAATCGACGCCGACAAATCCGCCGGTCTGATGCTGCCACAGACGCGCGTACAGCCCGCCGTGCGCCAGCAGTTCGCGATGGTTACCCATCTCAACAATGCCGCCGTTCTCCAGCACCACCAGCCGGTCCATTTTCGCGATGGTCGACAGGCGATGGGCGATGGCGATCACCGTTTTGCCCTGCATCAGCGTCTCCAGGCTCTCCTGAATCGCCGCTTCCACTTCCGAGTCGAGCGCCGACGTGGCTTCATCCATGATCAGAACCGGCGCATCTTTCAGCAGCACGCGGGCGATGGCAATACGCTGGCGCTGGCCGCCAGAGAGTTTGACGCCGCGCTCGCCGACGTGCGCATCCAGCCCGGTACGGCCCTGCGGATCGGAGAGCAGCGGGATAAACTCGTCGGCGCGGGCGCGCACAATCGCCGCCTGCAGTTCGGCTTCGCTGGCATCCGGGCGACCGTACAGCAGGTTTTCGCGAATCGAGCGGTGCAGCAGCGACGTATCCTGGGTGATCATGCCAATCTGACTGCGCAGGCTCGCCTGCGTGACCTGCGCGATGTCCTGATCGTCAATCAGGATGCGCCCGCCGTTGATGTCATACAGCCGCAGCAGCAGGTTCACGAGGGTCGATTTACCGGCGCCGGAGGGGCCAATCAGACCGATTTTCTCGCCAGGCTTGATATTGAGATTCAGGCGGTTAATC
This sequence comes from Pantoea sp. Morm, assembly GCF_016643525.1. Lineage (NCBI taxonomy): Bacteria > Pseudomonadati > Pseudomonadota > Gammaproteobacteria > Enterobacterales > Erwiniaceae > Pantoea > Pantoea sp. Morm. The sequence continues at coordinate 5,773 of NZ_VOQX01000149.1, forward strand.
ACCTGGCGGCCGCCGCCGTAGTCAAAACGCACATCCTCAAAGCGGATCTGGCCGCGCGTCACCTGCAGCTTTTTCGCCTGCGGCGCATCCTGCACGCTGAGCGGTTGTGCAATGGTGTTCAGGCCATCCTGCACCATGCCGATGTTTTCGAAGATGCCGTTCACCACCCACATGATCCAGCCGGACATGTTCACCAGGCGAATCACCAGCCCGGTGGCCAGCGCGATGGCACCTACGCTGATCAGCGACTGGCTCCACAGCCACAGCGCGAGGCCGGAGGTGCTGACAATCAGCAGGCCATTGAGTGTCGACAGCGTGATATCCATGCTGGTCACCATGCGGCTGGCGTGCTGGGTTTTGTCGGTCTGTTCCTGAATGGCGTCGCGCGCGTAGCGTTTTTCCAGATCGTTATGGGCAAACAGTTTCAGGGTAGCGATGTTGGTGTAACCGTCAACGATAGTGCCCATCAGCTTCGAGCGCGCCTCGGATGACACCACCGAGCGCTGCTTGACGCGCGGCACAAAGAAGCGCAGCGACAAACTGTACGCCACAATCCAGATGATCAGCGGAATCATCAGGCGCCAGTCGGCTTCCGCGAACAGCACCAGTGAGGTCACGGCGTAAATCACCACGTGCCAGATGGCATCCACCAGCTGAACCGCCGAGTCACGCAGCGAGTTACCGGTTTGCATGATGCGCTGGGCGATACGGCCGGCAAAATCGTTCTGGAAGAAATTGAGGCTCTGCCGCAGCACATAGTTGTGATGCTGCCAGCGAATCATGCTGGTCATGCTGGGGTTAATGCTTTGATGTACCAGCATATCGTGCAGCGCGATTACTACCGGCCGCAGAATCAGTGCCACTGCCGCCATCCACAGCAGAATCGGCCAGTTATCGCTGAACAGCGTGGCGGGCGTGGTGTGATTGACCAGATCGATAATACGGCTGAGATAGCTAAACAGCGCCACTTCGATCAGCGCCTGCGCCAGTCCGACAATCAGCAGCGCGACAAAACCTGGCCACACCTGACGCAGATAATAGAGGTAAAACGGCCACACGCTGGCGGGTGGGGAATCGGTGGGGGCATCCTGAAAAATATTGATAAAACGTTCAAAACGACGATACAACATAAGGCCACTCTTTCCGATCGGTGAGAGTTAACAGCTTAGTGCAACTGAACAGGGATTATCGACATGGATTTGCAGATTCGCGGACG
>NZ_VOQX01000015.1:0-76850 GCF_016643525.1 Pantoea sp. Morm
GCTGGCGCACGGCGCGCGCGGCACTCGACACGCTGCGCGCCCGCGCCGGTGCGGTGCAGTTGCTCGACGACGCCCGCCGCGCCGAACTGGCGCAGCAGCTGGAGCAGCTGACCCGCACCGAACAGGATCTGAGCGAGCAGCTGGCGCAGGCCCAGCAGCAGCAGCAGTGGCTGACGCAGCAGCAGCAGCTCAACGCGGAGCAACAGCAGGCGCAGCAGGCGTTGCAGGCTGCCGCCACGGCCTGGCAGCAGGCGGAAGGCGATCGCCAGCGGCTGGCGCGTGCTGAACCGGCGGAGAAGCTGCGCGACAAACTGCAGCAGCGCGAACAGCTGCAGCGCGACCAGCAGACACTGAACCAGCAGGCGCAGCAGTTACAGCAGCAACAGCAACAGGCGCAAGCGGCGCTGCAGCAGGGTGAAAGCCACTATCAGGCCGCACAGCAGGCACGTGAACGCGCGCTGGCCGAACAGCAACAGCTGGAGACGCTGCTGAGCGAACAGGTGATCCCGCTCGATCAGCAGATCGCCAGCCGTGCACAGCAGCTTGAGCAGCAGCAGGCGCTGCTGAGCGAACAGCAAAAAACGCTGTTACTCAGCCAGCAGGCGCTGGATCAGCATCAGCAGGCAAGTGAACGCTTACAACAGCAGCTGGCGCAGCAGCAGGCGTTTCGCCTGAGTGAAGCCGCTGTCGCCCGCTGGGGCGGCGAACTGGCGCGCTGGCAGGCCGAACTCGCCCGGCTTGAAGAGCGTGAGCAAACGCTGACGCAGCTCAGCGCGCAGCAGCAACAACTGCAAAGCCAGCTGGAACAGCAGCAGCAGGCGCTACAGGCGCGCGAACAGGCGGCACAGCCGCTGCAACAGGCAGAAGCCGCGGCACAGCAGCAGCGCCAGCAGGCGGAGCAGGTGCTTACTTCGCTGGAAGCGGAGATCGCCAGCCCGGCGCTGCGGACGGCGCTGGCGCAGCATCAGCAGCAGCGCGGCGCACGTCAGCAGCTCAGCCTGCTGGCGGCACAGTGGCAAACGCTCCAGCCGCAGCGCCAGCAGCGTCAGCTTAAACTGCAGCAGTTACAGCAGCATGCTGAGCAGGAAGCGCTGGCGTTGCAGCAGCTGCGCGAGGAGTACAAGCGCGAGCATCAGACGCTGCTGGATGTGCGTCGCCTGTGCGAGCTGGAGCGCACCATTATTCAGCTGGCCGACGAGCGGGCCCGGCTGCAGCCGGAACAGCCCTGCCCGCTGTGCGGCTCCTGCCAGCATCCGGCCATCGACCGCTACCAGCAGTTACAGCCGGATGAAAGTCAGCAGCGCCTGGCCGCGCTGGAGAGCCGCGTGATGCAGCTCAGGGAAGCCGGCACCGCGCGGGGCGAGCAGCTCAAACTGTCGCAGCAGCAACAGCAGGCGCTGCAACAGGAAATCGCCGATCTCGACCAGCAGATCGCCGCCACCCGCGAGCGCTGGCAGGCGCTGTGCGGTGAGCTGGCGCTTACCTTCAGCGCTGAACAGCACGCAGAATTCAGCGCCTGGCAGCAGCAGCAGGACGCGCTCGAAGCCCGCCAGCAGCAGCAGTTGCAGGCGCGTGAACAGGCGGCCGTCGCGTTGCAGCAGGCCAAAGACGCGCATCTGCAACAGCAGCAGCGCTGGCAGCAACATCAGCAGCAGCAACAGCTGGCACAGCAGCAGCTGGCCAGCGCCCGGCAGCAGCGGGATGAGATCGATCAGCGCGTCAGCGGTGAACGGCAGGCATGGCAGCAGCAACAGCAGCAGCTGGAACAGCAGCTGGCTGCCCATCAACTTAGCCTGCCTGCAGCGCCCGAGCGCGCCGGCTGGCTGCAAACGCTGCAGCAGCGCTGGCAGCAGTGGCAGGAAAGTGAGCGGTTACTTGCTGAGCTACAGCCGCAGCTGGCGAAAAGCGAAACGGAAGGAAGCAGCCTGCAGCACGCTCTGGCGCGTGAACAGCAGCAGGTCGCCAGCCTGCAGCAAGCCCTTAACCACCTGCAACAGCAGCAGCAGGCCCAGCAGCAGCAGCGCCAGCAGCTGTTTGGCGACCGGCGCGTGGCGGACGCGCGTCAGCAGCAGCACGCCACGCTGCAACAGCATGACCAGGCGCTGGCGCAACAGCTGCAGCGCTGGCAGCAGGCGCAAAGCGAGCTGCACGGCCTGAAAGGTCAGTATGAACAGATTGTCAGCCAGCAGCAGACGCTGGCGCAGCGCACAGCGGACGCCGAAAGCGCCTTCCGGCAGGCATTGCTGCTCAGTGATTTCGCTGACGAAAGCGCCCTGCGCGCCGCGCTGCTGGCGGAAGATGAGGTGCAAACGCTGCGCCAGCGGCTGCAAACGCTGGAGCAGCAGCATCAGCAGCACGCCGCGCTGCATGCCAGACTGGCGCAGCGGCTGAGCGATCACCAGCAGCAGCGCCCGGCCGCGCTCAGCGATGCCGATGCTGGCACCATCGCCGCCCGGCTGGAGCAGCTGCGCGTGGCGCTGGGTGACAATGCACGCCAGCAGGGCGAAGCGCAGCAGCAGTTGCACAGCGATGCGCAGCAGCGTCAGCAGCAGCAAACGCTGCTGGCGCAGATCGCCGCTGACGAAGCGGAACTGGCACAGCTGAGCCGCCTCAACGATCTGATCGGGTCGGCCAAAGGCGACAAGTTCCGCCGCTTTGCTCAGGGCTTAACCCTCGATCATCTGGTGTGGCTGGCAAACCGCCAGCTCGATCGCCTGCACGGCCGCTATTTATTGCAGCGCCGCGTCAGCGATGAGCTGGAGCTGGAAGTGGTGGATACCTGGCAGGCCGATGCCACGCGCGACACGCGTACGCTGTCCGGCGGCGAGAGCTTCCTCGTCAGCCTCGCGCTGGCGCTGGCGCTGTCCGATTTGGTCAGCCATAAAACGCGCATTGAATCGCTGTTTCTCGACGAAGGCTTCGGCACGCTGGATGCCGAAACGCTGGACACCGCGCTGGATGCGCTCGATGCGCTTAACGCCAGCGGGAAAACCATCGGCGTGATCAGTCATGTGGAAGCGATGAAAGAGCGCATCCCGGTGCAGATCCGGGTGCGTAAAATGAACGGGCTCGGCTACAGTAAACTGGAGCTGCCGGGCGAGTGATGCGTGAAGTGGCGCGGCGATCAGCCGATCGCCGCGCCAGGTAGATTAACGCGTAACCGGCGCTTTGTAGCGCGGACCGGCCAGCAGACCACCCTGCTCGTTCTGCGCTAACAGACGTGCGCTGGTGACACCCGCAATGGTGTGCGCTTTGTCGCCCGCGTTGCTGGCAATCTGTTTGATCGCCGCCGACACCAGCATGCCAATGATGCCGCCGTTGCTGTTGTTGCTGTTCTCAGAATCATTGGCGGTGGCAATGCCCTGCCACAGCTCTTTACCGCTGCGCAGATCGACCAGACGGGCAGTGGCCGAGACCGTGGTCACCGAATCAACCACCAGATAGCTGCTGCCGTAATCGGTAATCGAAATGTACAGTGCGCTGTCTGCGTTGAAGATGTCATGCAAACGCTTCGTGCTCACCGCCTGAATTTCATGCCCGTTGCTCAGGCCGTTTTGCTGGAAGGTCTCTTCCACCACCGCCACCGGGAACACGTAGTAACCCGCTTCCGCCAGCGGCTGGGTCACCAGCGAGGTGAAGCTGTGCGACGCGTTGATATCCGGCGCACGGTTATCGGCAGGCAGCACCAGAATAGACGCAGGCTTACTGGCACGGAAGGCGCTGTAGTCATACGGTTTCTTATTCTGGGCACAGCCGGTCAGCAGCAGCGCCGCGAATACGCCGCACACGGCAATCAGTTTTTTCATTGGTTCACTCCTTTTTTCTTCATCAGAAAGTCCATGTACGGGGCCGATTCCGGAAACAGCTGCTTCTCAAGGGCGAACTGGCTGAAAGCTTTATCCGTATTGCCGTTTTTGGCGTACAGCAGGCCCAGCTGGGCGTGCAGACCCGGTGCTACCGGCTTGTTCACTGCTTTGGCCTTTTCGATATCCAGATTCAGCGCATCAATCTGCTTCTGCGGATCGCTGTCTTTCTGGTAATAGCTGTAGACCTGCTGCTGGTAATCACCCCAGTAGTAGATCGGCTCCGGTCCTTTTGGCGCACAGCCGGCCAGCACGCCTGCCGCGATCAGCGCGGCGCTCAGTTGCAGTAATTTCATCGTCAATATCCTTATTTCACCGGGCGCCATGCGCCGTTATTGATGCCATCCACCAGGTGGTCGACCGCTTCACGGATCGCCAGATCCATCACTTTGCCGTTCAGGGTAGAGTCATAGCTGGCGGTACCGCCAAAGCCGATCACCTCACGCGCTGACAGCTGGTATTCACCCGCGCCCTGCACGCTATACACCACTTCTGAAGTGGTCACATCCACCACATTCAGGTTCACTTTGGCGTAAGCGATCTGGCTTTTACCGCGGCCGAGGATGCCCCACAGCTGCTGGTCGCCCACTTCTTTGCGCCCGAACTCGGTGATGTCACCGGTGATGATGTAGTTAGCGCCCTTGATGTTCTGCTGGCTGTGTTTGAAGTCGGCTTCCTGCTGCAACTCTTTCAGGTTGCTGCGATCCAGCACGTTGAAGCGATTGGTCTGCTGCAGATGCGTAATCAGAATGGTTTTGGATTGGTTGCCCAGACGATCAACGCCGTCGGAGAAAATCCCATTCATGTATGACGAACGGTTATCAAACTGTCCCACCGCGATTGGGCTGCGCACGCCCTGATAAGCCGGCTGGCTTGCGGCGCGAACCTGAGGTGCGTCGATGGCGCGCGACGACTCGGTGGCACAGCCACTGAGCAGCGCGGCGCTTAACAAGGAGAGTGCCGCAAAGGCATATTTCTTCTGCATTTCTGGTCCATGAATAAAGGAAGGGATAACACCGCCACCAGGCGGCAAATTCTGGTTATGCCGACAGTCAGAGTAATGCCATAGCATTCCCTGCTGCGGTCTGTAGACTGTCGGCAGCAGCGCCAGGAATCTTTAGCGAAAATGCAGGCTTATTAATGAATTTAATTAATCGATTAGCGAGACTATCAGGTGGGTTAGTGATGATGGTGGGGCTCAGCGCCTGCCAGCAGGTGTCCGCGCCAGCCCCCAGCCTGGCCAATCAGTGCCAGCCGCAGGACAATGCTGACAGCGCCGCCTGCCACTGGAGTGAAGCACTGCAGCAGCAGCTCAATAAACAGTTTCACGATGCGGCGCGCTATGCCGGACAGCAGTGCTGGGTGCGCCTGGAGTGGCAGAACAGTGGGCGCTACGCGGTGACGCAAACCCAGGGCGACGAAGCGCTGTGTTTGCGTGCGTGGCAACTTATTGGTCAGTCGCGCGGCTTACCGCCTCCGCCGCAGCGCGACCAGCCAGCGTGGTTTGGCTTTGCGCCACACCGGCCTGACTTACCAGCCCATCCTGGCGCCACTGGCGCGGGCTGATGCCGAACCAGCGGCGGAAGGCGCGGGAAAACGCGCTGACCTCGGAATAACCGAGCAGCAGCGCCATCTCCGAGATGGGCAGCTGTCTTTGCTGCAGATAGTGCGTGGCCATTTCGCAGCGCACCTTATCCACCAGCGCGCTAAAGCTGATGCCCTCTTCGCGCAGGCGTCGCTGCAGCGACCAGCTCGACAACCCCATTTTGCCGGCGATCTCCTCCAGTACCGGTTCGCCCTGAATCAGCGTCAGGCTGACCTGTGAACGCGCCTGTTCGACCATGCTCTGCACGCTGGCGCTGCTGTTGAGGCGGCGAATGGCATCCTGCATCACCATCAGCAGCATCGCATCCTGCTCCGGCATGGCGCGCTGCAGGTCGCGTTTGGCGATCAGCAGCGAGTTAAACGGCTGATCGAACCAGACCGGCGCATCAAACACTTTGCAGTGCTCGTGCCACTGCTCCGGACGCGGATGTTCAAAGTGCACCTCGCGCGGCGCCCAGTTTTTGCCCGCCACGTGGCGAATCAGGTTGAGGAACATGCCGAGCGTCAGCTCCGCATCCTGACGGCGTGCCAGGATCGCCCCGTGGCGCACCTGATAATCGAGCCGCCAGCAGTCGCCCTTGTCCACCAGCCGCGTCAGCGTATCGTGCTGGTGCCAGGGAAACGCGTTCACCACATTGTGCAGCGCCTGCTCCAGCGTCGGCGAGCACAGTCCGATGTAGCCAATTAACCCTAATGACTGCGGTTTGAACTGCCTGCCGTAATGCAAACCGAAGTTATCAAAGCCGGAGTGGCGCGCCGCTTCTTCCATCACGCGGCAATAGTTCACCAGCCCGAGGCTCAGTGTCGGGCTGGCCAGCAGTTCGGAATCGATACCGCTGATGCCAAAGATGCGATCGACATCGCCGCCTTTATCCGTGATGAAGGCGCTCAGACCGGTCGCCGCCGCGGCCAGAACGCCACGGTTGCTGGCGGGTGTGGCAAACGCGCTGAAGGCATCAGCAGCAGAGATGAGTGATTGCATGGGAACCTCTCAGGGATCGCGCGGATAACAGAATGAAGGGATCCAGCAATTTTCATACCAGCGTCACCGCGCCTGCGTCAGCGCGCCTGTAAACGCCAGCGCGCGCTATCCGCAGGCACCCGATCAGCACATCAGCGCGCGCCGCTGCCCTCTGCTGGTGCAGGTCACGCGCCTACCGGCAGCTGGCTGCTCTCAAGATAGCGACGGCACAGCCGCACCGAATGGCTGGCCCAGTGCGGCCCGAGGCTGAGCGCCATCTCGGTATCGGCGTGCGTGCCCATCCACGCCGTCATCTGAATACGACGCTGAATCAGCAGCGTCGGCACCAGCGCCATCTCAGCATCACTGATGTGCGCCACGCGTTCATAGCCGAGGATCCAGTTATCCACCCACTCCGCCGCACGCGGATGGTGCTCGACGAAACTGATCGCGGCCGCCAGATCGTGCAGATACCAGCCCATGCCGCAGTCGTCGAAGTCGATCACGCGGGTTTCGCCTTTGTGCAGCAGCAGATTGGTCAGACGCAGATCGGCGTGGATCAGGCCGTAGCGATCGCGCTCTTTACCAAATTCCGCCAGCGCCTGCCCGGCGCGCTCCACCGCCGCTGCGATAATGCCGTGATCGGCCGGATCGAGATGCGGCGCATCCTGCCAGCGCCCCCAGTGGCTGTGCTCGCTGACCATGGTGTGATGATCCCAGATAATGCGCTGAAAACCTTCGGGTTTCTGCCAGCTGCGGCTGTGCTGATGCAGGCGCGCGGTGATGGTACCGAGCTGCTGAAAGGCTTTGGGATCGACGTCGGTGGTCGGCATCTCGCCGTCAATCCAGTGGAACAGCACCGCATGACGCGTGCTGCCGTCCGCCAGCGTCAGCGTCAGCACGCTTTCACCGTCGCGCGCCGGAATCGCCTGCGGCACCATGATGCCGGTCTCGCGCAGCGCATCAAGCCACATCAGTTCACTGAGAATATCCGCTTTGCTGTGGTAATCCGGCCGGTGCAGGCGCAGCGCGTAGCGTTTGCCGCCGGCACGCAGCAAAAAGGTGGCGTTCTCCGAACGGCACAGTAATTGCAGCTCACCGTGCAGCGCGGCGGGATAGCAGGCCAGCGCACGTTGCGCCAGCAGGGTGATCTCGGCATCGGTCAGGGATTCGGCTTGTTTGGCGCTCATTCATCACTCTCCAGCATCAGTCTCTATAAACCAGTGTTATCAGCATGGGATGAGGTCGTCCTGACTGCCTGACCGCAGAACAGCAAAAGTTGACCGCAGCGTACAGCCCGCGCTTTTTCTGGCAGCGAGTTGACCGCAGAGGACAAAACTCACTGCGCCGGCGTCAAGTTTTCCCGTCCCGGGCAGCGGCATTATCACTTCACTGTAGCGCAAACCCACAATAGCGCGGTGCCAACGCCGCACAACAAGCATGACGGGGAGATGAAGATGACAGGCAAACTAAAACCCACGCTGGGCACCCTGCATTTATGGGGTATTGCGGTTGGACTGGTGATTTCCGGTGAGTATTTCGGCTGGAGCTATGGCTGGGGCGTGGCCGGGACGCTGGGATTCCTGATCACCACCGCGCTGATCGCCACACTTTATACCTGCTTTATTTTTAGCTTTACCGAACTGACCACGGCGATTCCGCACGCTGGCGGGCCGTTCGCTTACAGCCGTCGGGCATTTGGCGAAACCGGTGGTCTGATTGCCGGTCTGGCGACGCTGATTGAGTTCGTGTTCGCCCCGCCGGCCATCGCCATGGCGATTGGCGCCTACCTCAACGTGCAGTATCCCGATCTCAACCCCAAAACGGCGGCAGTCGGGGCTTATTTATTGTTTATGGCACTGAATATTCTCGGCGTGAAGCTGGCCGCGATGTTCGAACTGGTGGTGACGGTGCTGGCAGTGCTGGAGCTGCTGGTGTTCATGGGCGTGGTATCGCCGGGTTTCAGCGTCGCTAACTTCGCCGCCAACGGCTGGGCTGGCAGCGATCATTTTGGCATGCCAGCGCTGTCCGGCATCTTTGCCGCCATCCCGTTCGCTATCTGGTTTTTCCTCGCCATTGAAGGCGCGGCCATGGCGGCCGAAGAAGCCAAAGATCCGAAGCGCACTATCCCGAAAGCCTACATCAGCGGCATTCTTACCCTGGTGGTGCTGGCGATTGGCGTGATGCTGCTGGCCGGCGGCGCGGGCGACTGGCGCAAGCTGTCGGACATCAACGATCCGCTGCCGCAGGCGATGAAGATGATCGTCGGGGAGCACTCTAACTGGATGCATATGCTGGTGTGGATCGGCCTGTTTGGCCTGGTCGCCAGTTTCCACGGCATTATCCTTGGCTACTCGCGTCAGTTCTTTGCCCTGGCGCGCGCGGGCTATCTGCCGCCCAGCCTGGCGAAGCTGTCGCGCTTCCAGACGCCGCACCGTGCCATCATCGCCGGCGGTGTCATCGGTATCGCCGCCATTTACAGCGACGGACTGATCAATCTGCAGGGCATGACGCTGACGGCGGCGATGATCACCATGGCAGTGTTCGGCGCGATCGTGATGTACCTGATGAGTATGCTGAGCCTGTTTAAGCTGCGCCGCAGCGCACCGGACCTGGAGCGCAGCTTCCGTGCGCCGGGCTATCCGTTGGTTCCGGGCATCGCACTGGTGCTGTCGCTGGTGTGTCTGGTGGCGATGCTGTGGTTTAACCCGGTAATCGGCGGATTGTTTGTGGCGATTATGGTGCTCGGCTACCTTTACTTCCTCGCCACCAAAGCCCAGCGCGAGCGCGCACCGCAGGATTCCATGCTGGTCGGCGAGTAAGCAACGCATTGCCCCTGCCCTTCAGGCAACGGAGACGGGTACACAGAGCCCTTTGTGTACCCGTCTCTTTCTGCCCCACGTGATAAATCCATCCCACCACAGCACCGCTCCGGTCTTGCTGCTGTGATACCTTTTTTGCATGACGAAAATGACAATTCATTACGCGTAATCGGGGTGCAACAATCAAAAAAACCACAAAAGGAGCCACTATGCACACCCGACATTTATCGCAAACCCTGACTGTCAGTTCGATCAGCTATGGTGCCATGGGACTGAGCGAATTTTATGGCCAGACAGACGACCACGCTTCACTGCAGCTGTTACACACGCTTATCGACCTGAATATCACGTTTATCGACACCGCGGATATGTACGGGCGGGGCCATAATGAGCGGCTGATTGGCCACTTTCTTGCCGGTCTGGATAACGCGACGCGTGAGCAGTTTAACATTGCCACCAAGTGCGGAATCGTTCGCCCTGCGGACCAGGCTTATGCCCGGACGATTAACAACCAACCTGACTACATCACCCGCTGCTGTAATGAATCGCTTAAAAGGCTTGGCGTTGAGCGCATCGATCTGTTCTATCTTCACCGCGTGAGCCAGGTTACGCCGATTGAAGAGAGCATGGAATGCCTGAGCCGCCTCGTTAAAGCGGGTAAGATCAACCACATTGGCCTGTGTGAAGTTTCTGCTTCAACCCTGCGCCGGGCCCATGCCATTCACCCGCTCACTGCCCTGCAAACCGAATATTCACTGTGGACGCGCGATATCGAAGCTGAGATTCTGCCGGTGGTGAAAGAGCTGGGTATAGGTTTAGTTCCCTACTCTCCGCTGGGCAGAGGGTTTCTGACCGGAAAGTATCGTCATAACAGCGACTTCGCTGAGGGTGATTTCCGCAAAAATAATGAACGCTTCAGCCAGTCCAGCCTCGACCATAATGCCCAGCTTCTTGACGCGGTGCACCCGCTTGCTGAAAAGTACAGCTGCACGCCAGGGCAGATTGCGCTGGCCTGGCTGCTGGCGCAGTACGACAAGCTGATCCCCATTCCGGGAACGAAACAGACCCGCTATCTGGCGGAAAATGCGCAGGCCGCCGATATCGTGCTGGAGCAGGCAGATATCGCCTTACTGAACGCTATCCACCAGCATATTGAGATCAGGGGCGAGCGCTATTCTCAGGAAGGGATGAAAAGCATTAATGCCTGAAGCCATAACCGGGTAACGCCCGGTTATTTTTTCTGACGTCGCGCCGCCAGCCTGCTGCGCGTCCAGACCGATTAACCCCATATCCTGCTGATCTTTAGCGGGGTAGAATAACGTCTTTGATTACCCGGATGGACTCTATGGCGACGGCAGAGCACCTGATCAGCAACCATCTCCCCAGCGTGAAACAGCTTCAATGCTTTCTTGCGGTTGCGCACGAGCTGAACTTTCGCCGGGCCGCCGAACGGCTCAGAATGACTCAGCCTCCGCTAACCCGACAGATTAAGCGCCTTGAGGCCGTGCTGGAGCAGCCGTTGTTTAGCCGCAGCACCCATGACGTCAGTCTGACGGACGCTGGCCGGGCGCTGGTAATCAAAGCGGAGAAGATCCTTCAGGCGCTGAATGAACTCAAGCCTGGCTCGCTTTCTTCAGAAAAGCGCCTGCGTATCGGCCTCACCCGCACGCTGAATTTTGCACTGATTGCGCCCATTCACCAGCAACTGCTGAAACTGGACGCCGCCGACGATGTGGAAACGCCCGATCTGACGTCTGCGCAGTTGCTGCAGTGTCTGGCAAAAAACCGCCTGGACCTGGTACTGACGGGCGAAAAAGCAACCGGCCACGAAGATACCGTTCAGTACCAGTGGATCGGTCGTGAGCCTTTGCTGGTAGCAATGCCGGCCAGACATCCGGCCAGCCTGAAAGAAAAAGTCTCGCTGGAAGCGATCGGTGATTTACCGCTGTTCTGGTTTGCCAGAAGCGCCAATCCGTCGTTCTACGATAAATGTGAACGCTTGTTTTCACAGCTCCACACCCCGCTTAAAAGAGTTAAAGAGCCGGATGATTCACTGGTTATGCTGACACACATTGCCAGAGGAAAAGGCTTTGCCCTGATGCCGCAGTCGAAATGTACCTTTCATCAGGAAGGGTTGTGTTATCGCGCACTGGCTGACGATGAAGCGCAAAATCTGCATATCGATATTTATGCCGCCATCCGACTGAATGAAAACCGGCCAGCCGTGCTGCATGCGCACGATATCGTGTGTCACGCCGGTCAGTTAAGCCAACACTGACCCGCTTCGGCCCCCTCTTCCGCTGGAAGAGGGGTTAAGCACGCATAAAGCGTCGTTACGCTACCCTTTCACCGGCCACAGCCAGGCGGCACCGCGTACGCCGCTGGAGTCACCGTGCACCGCTTTCAGCACCGGCGTTTCGCACTCGCGGCCAAACACCCACTGCTTCATCAGCGTCGGCACCGTCTGGTACAGCCGATCGTTGTTGCTCATGCCGCCGCCGAGCACAATCACATCCGGATCGAGCAGGTTAACCACCTGCGCCAGCGATTTGGCCAGCCGCGTTTCATAACGGCTCATCGCCAGCTCGGCCACCGGATCCTGCTGTTCGATCAGCCGGATGATCTCCGCGCCCTTCAGCGCCTGTCCGCTGAGACGCTGATAATCAATGGCGAAGCCAGTGCCGGAGACAAACGTCTCAATACAGCCCTGCAGCCCGCAGTAGCACGGCACTTCCGCGCGATAGCGCAGTTCGTCTTCGTCCATCCACGGCAGCGGATTATGCCCCCACTCGCCTGCGTTACCGTTACCGCCAATGCGTGATTCACCGTTGATGGCCACGCCTGCGCCGGAACCGGTGCCAATGATCACCGCAAACACCAGCGGCTGGCCTGCGCCTGCGCCATCCACCGCTTCGGAAACTGCCAGGCAATTCGCGTCGTTGGCGATGCGCACGTCACGATTCAGCGCACGCGCCAAATCTTTGTCCAGCGGCTGGCCGTTGAGCCACGTCGAGTTAGCATTTTTTACCCGCTGGGTATAAGGAGAAATCGTGCCGGGAATGCCGATGCCGACCGTCCCCTGCTGCCCGGTCTGCGCTTCCGCCAGCAGGACTAAATCGACAATCGCCTGCACCGTGGCGGTGTAGTCGTCACGCGGGGTATTCACGCGGTGGCGAAACAGCTCCTCGCCCTGGTCAGACAGCGCAATCACTTCAATCTTGGTGCCGCCTAAATCAATACCAATACGCACGATTTATTCCTCATTATTCGTTCAGGTGACAGATACAGTAGAAGGCTGAATCGGGAAAGGCAATGAAACCACTCCGATGTTTCGCTATCATGCGCGCTGACTGTTTTAGACTTGTGCGCCCGATCGCACCCACGGTAAGGAATCCTGATGTTGTGGTTTAAAAATATGATGGTTTATCGTCTGAATCGGGACATCCCGCTGTCCGCAGACGATCTGGAAAAACAGCTCGACGCCTTCACCTTCACGCCGTGCGGCAGCCAGGACATGGCCAAAACCGGCTGGGTCTCGCCGATGGGCAACCGCAGCGAAGCGCTGACGCATGTGATTAACGGTCAGATAGTGATCTGCGCCCGCACCGAGCAGAAAATTCTGCCGTCGCCGGTGGTGAAGCAGGCGCTGGAAGCCAAAATTGAGAAGCTGGAAGCGGAACAGAGCCGCAAGCTGAAAAAGACCGAAAAGGATTCGCTGAAAGATGAAGTGCTGCACAGCCTGCTGCCGCGCGCCTTCAGCCGTTTCAGTCAGACCTTTATGTGGATCGACACCGTCAACAATCTGATCATCGTCGACTGCGCCAGCGCGAAGAAAGCGGAAGATACGCTGGCGTTACTGCGTAAGAGCCTCGGCTCGCTGCCGGTGGTGCCGCTGACGCTGGAAAATCCGATCGAGCTGACGCTGACCGAATGGGTGCGCTCCGGTGAATTGCCGGCGGGTTTCACCCTGATGGACGAGGCTGAGCTGAAGGCGATACTGGAAGATGGCGGCGTGATCCGCTGTAAAAAGCAGGATCTGGTTTCCGACGAGATCGCCACCCACATCGAAGCCGGTAAAGTGGTCACCAAACTGGCGCTCGACTGGCAGGAGCGTATTCAGCTGGTGATCGCCGATGACGCCTCGGTGAAGCGTCTGAAGTTCAGCGACACGCTGCGCGAGCAGAATGACGATATCGATCGCGATGATTTCGCCCAGCGTTTTGATGCCGATTTCATTCTGATGACCAGTGAGCTGGCGGCATTGATCAGCAATCTGGTGGAAGCGTTAGGCGGCGAAGCGCAGCGTTAAGCGGGCATCGCCGGCTGGAAGGATAGTACGGGTGTGTTTAACGGTCGCCATGAATGGCGCCCCTGCAAATATGCTGATTCATACCTGTAGGGTCAGCATTTATGCTGACCGCAGCCCACACACCTCATGCTGGCGCATAAAAAAAACCGGTAACGCCGCACAGGCATTACCGGTTGATCATGGATGCTGCTTTAACGCTTAAAGATAGCGGCACAGGTAAGACGTTGGCTCCGCCACCTGCAGGTGGAATTCGCTGTGGCCCGGCACGTTAAATACCGATCCGGCTTCGTACCATTTCCACTCGGCTTCGCCCGGCAGCAGCACTTTCAGCGCGCCGCTCACTACCGTCATCTCTTCCGGCTGGCCGGTACCAAAGGTGTATTCGCCTTCCGCCATCACGCCAACGCTGGCCCGGCCAATGGTGACGCTGTCGAAACCAATGGATTTCACTTTTCCGTCGAAATACTCACTTACGTTGAGCATGTTACTTCCTCACAGCACATTAGGGTTACCGGCAGATTACAAGGGAACTCGCTGATCTGTCACGCGAATTAGCGCCGCCCGTCGCAAGTTGTGATCGGCCTCGATCAGACGATCAGTTCAGCCGCCAGTTTCGCCACCAGCACATTCGACAGCAGCACCGGAATGCCCAGCATGTTCTGCAGGAAATCGCGGTGTTTCTGGTGATAACCGATACAGTCGAGCACCACCACATCAGCGCCCTGCTCCTGCAGGGTCAGTCCGGCTTCCATCAGTTCGCTCTGCTGCGCCAGGTATGGACTGGCGACGGCAAAACAGGGCGTGCTTTGCAGGTTACGCCATTTGCTGGCCTGCTCAGCGATCTGCTCCTCAACCGGCACCACGATGCCGATTTTGTGCGCCTGTACGATGGCGCTGACCAGCGGCGGAATGATGCGATCCGGCTCCAGCAGCAGCGCCGACGTGGTTTTTAGCGCGCCGAACTCACCGGTACACAGCAGCAGAATGGTGTCGTAACCCTGCTGCTCCAGCGCGGTAATTTTACGCTGCAGTCCCTGTTCGACAGTGGCCGCCGCCAGCCGTACCTGTTCGCCGCTGCTCATGCGCGAAACCAGCACTTTATCGCCCGGCGCGGGAGCGTATAACTGCTCCACTTCAGCCAGCGTCAGGCCATCCAGCAGACCGGCATGCGCGACGGCGTCGGCGGGCAAATGCTCCTGCAGCAGCGGCAAAATATCGCTACGCGGTGACTGGCCAATGGTTAAGGTTACTAGCGACGGTTTCATCATCAGGCTTTCCGGCTGCGCAGGTGGCTGAGGCTACCATACAAAGATAGCAGCAGCGCGTACTCCTGCGGGTCATAAAACTGGCAGGTCTCACGGCCAAACTCTTTGGCCACTTCCACCGCAAAGCGCACGGTCGCCGCGATGTCCACTTCATGGCTGGCGCCGGTGCCGCAGCCAGGCACCACGGATTGCGCACAAATCGCGACGCCCACCACTGGCACATCGGTGGCGGTGGACGGTTGCAGGATGCTGTTGAGGTGATACACGCCGTTGCCGTAAGGGGTGATGTCCTGCGTAGTGATCGGGAACGTCACCGCAGGCTGACCGCTGGTCATCTCCATGATGCGCAGCAGATCTTCCGACACGCGCAGGATGTAGCCCTCTTTCACCGTGGGAGACAGCGCATAGCCCTTATGGTTGAGGATGCGGTTTCCTTTAGTGGTATCGATAGAGAGAATCGCGTCGACGCCCGCAACCACTTCGTTGTCATTCATGGTGATGTCGTCGCACGGCGAATCCATGAAGTCCACCGGCTCGTGCGGCCGGGTCGGCGCATCCGGACAAATATGCGTGGTTACGATCACGTCGCCGGCCAGCACGTCGCCTTTGGTCTGCATCTGTGCCAGCTTCAGCGCGCTGCTCACCGCAGCAACCGCACCGTCGGCGTCGGACACCATGCCGATGCGCGTCGGGCGCGCACCGATGCCGCCGAGACGGCCAATGATCCCCAGCGTCGGCGCGCTGCCGCCCCGGCTTTTGCCCTGGGCGCCCGGAATGTCGATGCGCACAAAATCGGTGCGCCCTTTAGGCCCGCTGACGCGCTTAAAGCTGGCTTGCACGCCCGGATAGGCGGCGAACAGATCGACCACCTGCTGGCCATCCACGTAGGCGCTGTCGAGTAACTCAAAAACCTGTAGTGTCTGCTGTAAACTCATCGCTAAATCCCTGGATTATTTCTTACTGCTACTGGCAAAAAGTGAGTGGAAGAAGCTGTACAGCGCGTCGCCCGCAATGAATCCAGCGGCCATCACCTCCATCGGTGAACGTCCACGCTCGCCCCACACGCGCAGGATCAGGACACGTAACGCAATCCCGACCAGCACCGCCCAGCCTGCGGCGGCATTGTTGATTAACAGACCGGTGGCTAACAGCACGCCGAGCTGGCGCTTAGGCCCGCCGATCAGCTGAATAATCGCTCCCGGAATCGCCCACATCAGCAGGCTACCGGCAATGCCCGGCTCCGCGCCGGCCTGAATGGTTTTGGCGTAAACGCGCGCCACCGGCGGCAGCAGATTATCGACAAAGAACAGGTTATGCGCATACCACACCACCGGGATTGCGATGACGAAAGCGATCATCGCGGCGATCAGCTGGATGCGGCGGCCCCACAGCTCCTGCTGCACATCGGCCCCGTTACCGCGCAGAATAAAGCCGGCCTTCAGGTCATAGCCCATATCAGCAAAGGCCGGACCGGTGGCCGCGGTGAAACCGCACAGCAGGCACAGCGCCAGCGGCGGGAAACCGAGCAGAATGCCGAGGATCAGGGTAATCAGCGCTACCGCGAAGGCCGGGAACCAGCCCGAGTGCATGGCGGCGATGCCGACAATCAGCTCATGCACAAAGGCGGCAAAGGCCGCGTAGATAATAAACAGCAGCAGCATCGGCAGGCTCATTTCGCTCCACAGCCCGCCGCCCAGCGCCAGCAGTGCCGAGATCACGATATAGCCGACAGTCCCCAGGCCGAGCGCGCGTTTAACTTCGGTGTCGCTGCGGCTGACGTTGAGGTTGTCGTGACGGCGGCTGCGAATCACCTGCACCACCTGAATCAGCGCCACCAGACCGGCTCCAACCATTACGCCGTGCGGAATGTACAGCGCATTAATATCAATACCGGCAACCGGTTGCGCATAGGCACGCAGCAGGAAGCCGATGCCGAGCATGGTCAGCGCCCAGATATTGCCAATGAATGCCGTACCAAAGGCGGACATCGGGATTTTCAGCATCGAGCCCGCGACGCCGCCCACGATTCCAGCCACCAGCAGCCAGGCCTGGCGACCGCCTTTATCACCGGCTTTGATCGCTTCTGCCGCTGCCACGCCCGGTGGCCATGCATTGCTGGCCGGGAATACGCGCGTGTCGAACAGACGATACAGCAGCCACGCATC
Organism: Pantoea sp. Morm; assembly: GCF_016643525.1. Taxonomy (NCBI): domain Bacteria; kingdom Pseudomonadati; phylum Pseudomonadota; class Gammaproteobacteria; order Enterobacterales; family Erwiniaceae; genus Pantoea; species Pantoea sp. Morm. The sequence continues at coordinate 16,991 of NZ_VOQX01000015.1, forward strand.
CAGCAGCATTGCCGCGCTGACGCCGACAAACAGCGGCAGCACCAGCTGCGGCTCACCCAGCGCCCACGGCACGGCAATCGGCATCAGCAGGCTATTGGCAGCGCCGAAGGTGGCGGAAGAGATGGCGGTCTGTGCAAGGTTTTGCACTTCAACCGAACGGTAGCGGCGAAACCACTGCAGTGGAATGCGCGCCAGCAGCATGGCAAATAGCGCGCCGATAATGGAAGTATTGGGCGTTACCCCAATAGTTGTGATCAGCTGTACCCCAATGATGGCCCCTGCAACTGACAGCAGAACCAGCATCAGGCCCACGCCAATATTTTTTATTGGATTATCCAGACGCATATTATCCCCGTATTTTCACCCTGTAGAAAACGCGCAATGACATTGTGCCCGACACGCGGAACCTCAACGTTTTATTCATCGTTCCCTGATTATTGAAATAAGCAGGTCCGAAGACCTGCTATTTCCCCGGTGTGGCGCGAAGTATTACGCCTTGAAATCAAATTAGGGTTGTCCTGTTTTATTCAGGACGCTGCGCCGTATTTTTCGGCCATCAGTGCAGCCGTTGCGCGCAATTCGCTGAGCAGCGCTTCCGGATAACCCGGGGCCGCTTCCTGCGAAAGAAATGAGAGACACAGTGCGGCACTTTCACCGCGGTGTTTATTGGTTACCGCTACGGCAAGCGAGCTAATGCCAGGCAGCGTTTCATTGCGGGCCAGTGCCCAGCCCTGCTGACGAATCAGCGCCAGCTCTTTGCACAGTGCATCGATATTCAGCGGTGAATTGATCGACGCGGTTTGCCAGTTATCGCTGAAGCGCGCGCGCACCTCGTCATCGCTCAGCTGCGCTAACAGCACGCGGCCGGTCGACGTGCCGGTAACCGACACCCGTGTACCAGGCGGCGTCACCAGCTGGGTAAAGAAGCGACCGTGGTACATGCGCATCACCAGCACATCGTCACCGTCCAGCACCGAGATATAGCCCATGCAGCCGCTGCTGGCCGCCAGGCGCGCCATCGGCGCCGATGCGCTGTCAATCAGCGGTGTCGAAAGATAATGCCCGGCAACGGACAACAGCACGCGGCCAATCTGAAAACAGCGGCTGTCGGGATCGCGCTCCAGTAAGCCTTCGCTTTCCATGGTCGCCAGCAGGCGCGACACGGTACTTTTCGGCAGCCCCAGCGCCTCCACCACCTCGGTAAAGGTCAGGCCGGGATGGCCCTGCGCCACGCCAAAGCGCTGAAACAGCTTAAGCACGGCGGCGGCATTTTCGAGTGTGGTCATGGCGCTGGTTTCACTATATGGAACTGAGTTCCTGTATCGATAACCCGAAAATAAAACGCGACGGTTTATCGGTCAAGCGCAAATTTTGCACCGGACAAAACGCAGGCTATTTAAGGCAGCAGAAAATAAGGGCTAAAGGCAAAATAAAAAGACGTTATCAGGCAGGAGAGCGATTAAACAGAAAAGACGGCAGCTTTTATCGCCGTAATTAGCGCATCAGGGAAAATAAAAAATCTATTTAGCGACCGGACGTAATTACGCTAAAGCGGGCATCCCTGCCCACCGGGATTATTCTTTTTCCACATCTTCATAGCGGTCTTTGGCATCCTGCGCTTCCGCTTCCGATTTATGTTCGCTAATTAAGGTATCCGGACGTGGATGGTCAGCCCGTAATTCATACCAGGTGACGGTATTGCCCGCCTGCCCTTTTTCAACGGCAACAATGCGCGCTTCTCGCGGATAGGGTGGTCTGGTTGGCATCGTTTTCCCTCTTATGTCAGGTTTCCACACAGACAGCGGTGATCCTCTGCCTGCTATTCAGTATAGACAATCGAGGATCGCTGTAAAAAAGAGGGAGAATTCTTAGACAGTTAGCTGGCGCGGGCGAGAGACAGCGATTGCAGAATATGTTCCACCACCTGCTCCGCCGCCTGCATCGCGTTGACTTCATGGTGCGCGGCCTGACGATAGAGCTGCGCGCGTTCACGCAGGATATCTTCCATCTCTTCCGCGATAGGCCGGCCGGTCAGGGTCGGACGCTGTGCCGCTTCCGGCTGACGCTCCAGCCGATCGGCCAGCACGCCAGAGGGCGCGTTGAGCCAGATGACCTGGCCATGCTCGCGCATGAAGTGGCGATTGACGTCAGCCAGCACCATGCCGCCGCCGGTGGCGATTACGCTGGCAGGCGCGGTAACCGCTCGCAGCGATTCACTTTCACGCGCGCGAAAGCTGTCCCAGCCTTCCGTTGCCACAATCTCTGCCACGCTACGCTGTGTGGTGAGCTGCAGGTGGTGGTCGGTGTCACGAAAGGCATAGCCCAGCGCTTGCGACAGCGCCTGGCCAATGGTGGTTTTACCGCAACCGCGTGCGCCGATCAGATAGATGGGTAATGACATCCGGGCTCATCCTCCGCCGTAGTCTGCCGCGCGGGCAACGTCATCAGGTCAATAATGCGTCGCATGATACCTGGATTTTATTTTATCAGCCAGCCGCGAAGCACGAATTACGCGTATTTCAGCGATAGCCAGTGCCATTTTCATGATTTTAAAAGGAAAAACGATGCGCATTTCGTGCATCAGGTGATTTGTAAGCGCGGGGCAACATTTGCTTACCAGGCCGCTGATTTACTTTCTGTCACGCAGCCCGCATATACGCTTTATAGTTCAGGCAACGGACGTCCTGTTGGTCGCCTGAAGAACAACACGCTATGCCTAACCGGAGGTTCACCATGCAGAGCCAGGAACAACAACTTATTGAAAGCCTGTTCAGCCGTCTGAAACAGGCAGAAAGCCAGAGCGGCCCGCGTGATGCCGGTGCCGAACAGTTAATCAATCAGCATTTACAGAGCCAGCCCGGTGCGCCCTACTACATGGCGCAGGCGATCCTGATTCAGGAAGCGGCGATGAAAAAGCTCAACGCGCAGGTGTCTGAGCTGGAGAGCCGTCTGGCGCAGGCGCAGCAGCAGGCCCCGCAGCAAAGCAGCGGCGGTTTCCTGTCGAGCCTGTTTGGCGGCGGTTCACGCCCGGCGCAGCCGCAACAGCCTGCATGGAACAGCGCACCGCAACAGCCACAATATGCCGCACCGCCTCAGCAGCAGTATGCTGCACCGGCGCGCGGTACCGGTTTCCTGGGTGGCGCACTGCAAACGGCTGTCGGCGTAGCCGGCGGTGTGGTGATGGCGGACATGCTTACCAGCCTGTTCCACCATTCGCAGCCGGAAGAGATCGTCAATATCATCAACGAACCGGCGCTGCCGCAGGTGGATGATAATCTGGACACCTTCAACGGCAATGACAGCAACAATGCCTTCCTGAATGACAATTCAGGCTGGGACAACAACAGCTTTGCCGATAACAATGATTTCAACGATTTCGGCAGCGGCGGTGATTTTGACGACGACGACAGCTTCGTCTGATTAACGCTGACGTAACCATTTATCCAGTTCGTTAGCAAACTGCTGGCGGTCTCGTGGGCTTAATGCCGACGGGCCGCCGCTCTGAATGCCGCTGGCGCGCATCGTTTCCATAAAATCGCGCATGGTCAGACGCTGGCGAATGGTATCGCTGCTGTAACGCTCCCCGCGCGGATTCAGCGCTGCCGCCCCTTTCTCCAGCACTTCTGCTGCCAGCGGAATATCGCCGGTAATCACCAGCTCGCCCGGCTGCACGCGTTTCACAATCTCGTTATCGGCCACGTCAAAGCCGGCAGCTACCTGCAGCGTTTTCAGAAACGGCGACGGCGGTACGCGCAGCGGTTGGTTAGCGACGAAGGTCACGGTGACTTTGGTGCGCTCAGCGGCGCGATACAGCACCTCTTTGATGACATTGGGACACGCATCGGCATCCACCCAAATCGACATGTTTAATCCTTATTAACGGGCAATGCCTGCGATCTTGCCGCGCTGGCCGCGAATGGCAAATGTTATTTGTGCGCGACTTGTTATTCACCGCCGCTGACGTAAGCTAACCCACTGAGAAAACCGAACCACGTTAAGGATAAAGCGATGCTGGAGAAGAAAATCGGGTTTGTCGGCTGCGGCAATATGGCGAAAGCCATCATCAGCGGCCTGGTGAACAGCGGGCAGATCGCCCCGGCCAATATCTGGGTGCACGATCGAAAACCCGACACCAACCAGGCGATGGCGCAGCAGTATGGCGTGACGGCGGCGGAAAGCGTCGAGAGTCTGGCCCGTGAAGTGGACATTCTGTTTGGCGCGGTGAAACCCAACGTGATTCTCAAAGTGCTCAAGGATCTGGCTGGCCAGCTGAAGAAAGATGCGCTGGTAGTGTCGATTGCTGCAGGTGTGACGCTGGATTCGCTGGCGGCGGTGCTCGGCCACGACCGTAAAATCATCCGCGTGATGCCGAATACCCCGTCGCTGGTCAACGAAGGCATGACCTCTATTACGCCGAACGTGCTGGTGGAACCGCAGGAAGTGGACGAGGTGGTGACCATTTTTGAGAGCTTCGGCAAAGCGGCGGTGGTGAACGAGTATCTGATTCATGCCGTGGTGGGTGTCAGCGGCTCGGCACCGGCTTACGTGTTTATGTTTATCGAAGCGATGGCTGATGCCGCCGTGCTGGGCGGCATGCCGCGGGCGCAGGCTTATCAGTTTGCGGCGCAGGCGGTAAAAGGTTCCGCCCAGATGGTGCTGGAGACCGGCAAACATCCTGGCGAACTGAAAGATATGGTGTGCTCACCGGGCGGCACCACCATTGAAGCGGTGAAGGTGCTGGAAGAAAAAGGCTTCCGCGCTGCGGTGATGGGCGCGATGCAGCAGTGCATGGCGAAGTCCGAGGCGCTGAGTAAGCAGTGATGGTGCGGATTTCCCCTCACCCTAACCCTCTCCCGCAGGCGGGAGAGGGGACTGTTGGGTGCGGACTTGAACCTTAACCCTGATACGCTTCAAACAGCGCCAGGCCTTGTTCCAGCGTCATTGGCTGCTGCATCTCATGCACCAGCGCGGCGGTGAGCGTATACATGCCGGCTGAACACACTGCCGCAATCATGCCCTGCTGGCAGTAAAAAGCGATGAAGCGTTTGTCCTGCAGCGATCCCAGCAGGCGATAATCATCCCACTCCTCTGCATGCCCCAGATACTCATAGCGGGTGCCGTAATGCGCAGTCCAGAAGAACGGCACGCGATCGTACATGATGCGTTTGCCCAGCATATTCAGCGCGGCAATGCGCCCCTGCTGATGCGCCACGCGATAGTGCTCAATGCGCTGCACGCCACGCGGCGTGAGATAGCTGGCAATATCCCCCGCGACCCAGATGTTTTCACTGACCCGCAGCTGACTGTCGGCCAGCAGGCTGCCATCCTTCTGTAAGGGCAGGTCGTGAATAAAATGGGTGGCCGGCACAATGCCGGTGGCAAACAGCACCTGGCTGGCTGGCACGGTTTTGCCACCTTTGAGCCGCACGCCACTCACTGCGCCTTCACCGGTCAGCGCTTCCGGTTCACCCTCGACAAACTTCACGCCGTTGCTGCGGTGCAGCTCATAAAAATGACGGCCAATCTCTTCGCCGAACTGGCTGGCAAACGGCAGCGGATGACGCGCCACCACCGTGACATCTATGTCGCGGTTACGCAGCGCACCGGCCACTTCCATACCGATAAAACTGTTGCCGATAATCACCAGCTGCTGCGCCTCATCCACCTGCGAAATCAGCGTGTCGGCCTGGCGCAGTGAACGCAGCAGGTGCACGCCATCCAGATCCTTGCCCGGGATATCAAGCGGCTGCGGCACGCCGCCGGTCGCGATCAGCAACTGGTCAAACTTCACCTGCTGCCCGTCTTTCAGCACCAGCGTCTGCTCCTGCGCTTTCAGCTGCACCACCTCCCCCTGCAGCCACACCACCGGGCCCAGCACATCCTGTTTCAGCAGCTTTGGTACCTCATCGATGGCCATCTTGCCGGAAGGGACAAATTTACTCAGCGTGGTGCGATCGTAAGGTGCGTCGCTTTCACGCTCGATACGCACAATACGGCCGCTAAAGCCTTCATCGCGCAGCGTCCAGATCGCAGCACTGCCCGCCGCGCCAGAGCCGAGAATCACGCACACCGGCGCTTCACCCTGAGCTACCGGCGCACTGGCCGGCGACATCGCCTGCGGATTGATCAGCACCTGCCCCTGTTCAATGCGCACCGGATAGCGTTTGAGATTGGCCAGCGCCAGCGGCTCGCACATTTTGCCATCGCGCAGCTCAAACACCGCCTTATGCCACGGACACACCAGTTTGTCGCCGCACACTGCGCCCTGCTCCAGCGGCGCGCCCGCGTGCGGACATTTTGCCTGCAGCGCCTGCACGCGGTCGCCGTCGCGAATCAGCACCATATCCGTTTCACCGACGGTCACTTTAGTGGGTTTACGCTGCGCCAGCGCCTTGAGTTCCACGACAGATTGATAGCTCACGGTTCGCCTCCTTCGGGGTTATTCGTCTGATACGACAATTCCTTACAAAGAGTAAGTGTGGCAAAGCGTGAGGATTTAGCAGGAGAAACAAAGCGAAACGGCGGTTAACTGACTGTTAAACCGCCGTTTTAAGCGGCACGAAAGGATCACAAGAAGACGCTGGGCACGATGATCAGCGCGAAAATCGCCACAATCAGTCCATGTTTGACCCAGTAATACAACCGGCGATTACGTTTCTTCAGGTTCTGACCGGCATCGCGCAGCGCATAAACGTATTTGAAGATGCGGTTGAGAAAGCCGGTACGATCGTTTTCGTCGTTGGGCGATGCCGCTGCTGACATTAGCGTCGAGCCCACCCAGTGGTTGACCGCCTGCGCCCAGCGCCATTTCATTGGCCGCTCGATATCGCAAAACAGGATGATACGCGTCTGCTCGCTTTCATTCTGCGCCCAGTGCACGTAAGTTTCGTCGAAGATCACCGCCTGACCGTCGCGCCAGCTGTGGCGCTGACGATCCACTTCAATAAAGCAGCGATCGTCGTTGGGCGTTTGCAGCCCGAGGTGATAGCGCACCGAACCGGCATAAGGATCGCGGTGTTTGCCCAGATGGCTGCCCGGCGGCAGTTCAGCAAACATGGCCGCTTTAACGCCGGGAATGTTGCTCACCAGTTCGGTGGTTACCGGACAGAGTTCGCGCGCTGACGGATGCGCATCGCTATACCATTTTAAATAGAAACGCTTCCAGCCACGCCTGAAGAAGGTATTAAATCCGGCATCGTTATGCGTCTGCGCCGCTTTAATGTGATCCTGCAGGCGAATGGCTTCATCGCGAATCACCTGCCAGTTATCGGTCAGCTGACGCAGCTCAGGAAAATCCTCAACCGGAAAATAGGGCTGTTTAGCCGGCAGTCGCGACAGCCCGGTCATAAACATATTGATCGGCGCCATAAAAGTGGAGTGATCAAATAACTGACGGGAAAACTTTTGCTTTTCCACGCCGCGTGAGTGGGCGTAAAGCACACTAATAATAAATACACCAATAATGATCGCAGCGACCATACAACAGGTTCCTTATGTTGCACGTAAAGCCGCTCTGGCCACGGTTAAGCGTCAGAGAGACTGGATGGGGAGAAATGGAATTTTATGTAAGGATTTTGTAAAGTTTTGGCAACGCGTGCCGTTTATGACAGAAAAAATACGTCGAGCATTAACCCTGCGAGTGCGGACACAAAAAAGCGGCCCGCAGGCCGCCAGAGGTTTAAGCACTCTTCTTCAGACAGCTGCTCATAAAGGTTTTACGCGCATCGCCGCTGAGTTTTTTCTCTCCTGCTTCGCTATTACAGCTTTTCATTTTCATCTGCTGCGGCGTCATATTGCCCATTTTGCTGTCTTTCTTCAGGCATTCGCTCATAAAGCTTTTACGCGCATCGCCTTTCAGATTTTGTGCGCCTGCATGCTGATTACACAGCGTCATTTTTTCCTGCTGCGCGGTTTTCTCCGCCGCGCCCGCACCGCCAGCCAGCAGCAGGCCTGCTGCCATTATTGCCACAAGACACGATTTCATTGCCGGTTTCTCCGTGTGATTATTGCCTGTTAAGCATGGCACGGAATAAGCAAAGCGGAAAAAAATCTATGCGCGTACGGCGGGATTATTCGCGCGGGTGGTTGAGCAACTTTTCGACGTAATTGCGCAGCATCAGCGCGTCCGGATTTTCCTGCACGGAAGCGGCGGGCGGCATCGCGCGATCAATACCCGCCGCGATGTCGCTAACCTGGGCGGCATCCAGTCTGCGCAGCATGGCGGTGAGCACGATTTCCAGCGCCTCAACCTGGACCACTAATTCTTTAGACTCTTCTTCTTTTTCTGCCAGCTTGAGCAGGAGTTCCGCAATCAGGTTTTTCATGCGATGGACTCAGTCAGAATGGGAAAACAAAAATTAGCATTGGCAGGATTAAAACAACAAGAATTTTTGCCGGGCAAAGGAAAAATAATGGTTAGCCGAAGCGTAAAAAAAGTGGCTGAAATTCAATATATAACGGCGAAACGTTTCACTGACAAAATACGCCGCAGATAAAACGTTTCGCATCGCTGCATTAATTATGCACTGGTGCTAAATTAACGCGGTCCCTGATACCCATGGCCGGGACCGCCACCGCCAGGACCACCCCAACCTCCTCCTCCTCCGCCGCCCGGCGGGGGAAAAAGACAACCGCTTAACGCGGACACCAGCGCCACAACGGCAGCGAGCTTAACGATACGGATCATATTGACCTCAGGTTGCTGAAATTGCGCTGAGTGTATGAAGCGGCGGTTAACACGACAATACAGAATGGTCCGCAACCCGGCGCTATTCATGCCTGCTCACCACGCTTAACGTTTTAGTGGCAAGAAACCGCTAAAAAAGCCTCACAGACCGCTCAATACGCCAGCTTAAGTTACAGCGAACGCTGTGCCGCAAACGTCAGTGCTGCTCGCTGTGCGCGCAGTAACAAAATTGCGCGCTGCGTCTTTACAGCTAACGCCATTTCACGCAATGTGAGCGCAATACAATTAATGAGATCTCACTATGACCTTAGCGGCTGTTTCTCTGAGTGAAGTGCTGGCGCGCCGTGACTGGGAAAACCCGGTTATCACCAGCCTGCATCGCCTGGACGCGCATCCACCGTTTGCCAGCTGGCGCGATGAAGTCAGCGCGCGCGATGGCCATCCCTCACCTGCGCAGCAGCGGCTGAATGGTCAGTGGGCCTTCAGCTATTTTACCGCGCCGGAAGCGGTGCCGCACAACTGGCTGCTACAGGATTTACCGGACGCCGCAACGCTGCCGGTGCCTGCCAACTGGCAGTTGCACGGCTACGACGCGCCCATTTATACCAACGTGCAGTATCCCATTCCGGTCAATCCCCCTTTAGTGCCACGCGAGAACCCCACCGGATGTTACTCGCTCACATTTAAAGTTGATGACGGCTGGTTAAGCCAGGGGCAGACGCGCATCATCTTCGATGGTGTCAGCTCGGCCTTTTATTTGTGGTGCAACGGACAGTGGATGGGCTATTCGCAGGATAGCCGCTTACCCGCCGAGTTTGATCTCAGCCACGTGCTGCAGCCGGGAAACAATCGTCTGGCGGTCATGGTGCTGCGCTGGAGCGACGGCAGCTATCTGGAAGATCAGGATATGTGGCGCATGAGCGGTATTTTCCGCGACGTGACGCTGCTGCACAAACCGGACACCCGCCTGAGCGATGTGCAGATCGAAACCGCGCTCAGCCCGGAATATCTGCGCGGCGATTTACGGGTGAGTGTCAAAATCCATGCCGGCGCGCGCCCGCTCAGTCAGTGTCGGGTGCGCGTCACGCTATGGCGCAACGGCGACTGCATCGCACAACACCAACAGCCGCCGGGCAGCGCCATCATTGATGAACGTGGCCACTATCCGGAACGCACCCTGATGGTGTTGCCGGTGCTGCAACCGCTATTGTGGAGCGCCGAAACGCCTCATCTCTACCGCGCGGTCGTCACGCTGCTTGATGATGCCGACGAGGTGATCGAAGCCGAAGCTTATGATGTAGGTTTTCGTCGCGTCAGCATTGAGCACGGCCAGCTGTGCCTCAACGGTAAGCCGCTGCTGATACGCGGCGTAAATCGTCATGAGCACCATCCCGAACGCGGTCAGGTGGTGGATGAAGCTGGCATGCGTCAGGACATTGAACTGATGAAGCGCCACAACTTTAACGCGGTGCGCTGCGCTCACTATCCTAACCATCCGCTGTGGTATCGGCTGTGCGATGAGTACGGCCTGTACGTGGTTGACGAAGCCAATATCGAAACGCACGGCATGCAGCCGATGAACCGCCTCTCCGACGACCCGCGCTGGTTTGCCGCCTATAGCGAACGCGTAACGCGCATGGTGCAGCGCGATCGTAATCATGCCTGCATCATCATCTGGTCGCTGGGCAATGAGTCCGGCCACGGCAGCACGCACGATGCGCTGTACCGCTGGGTGAAAAGCAGCGATAGCACGCGCCCGGTACAGTATGAGGGCGGCGGCGCCAACACGGCGGCCACCGATATTCTATGCCCGATGTATGCGCGCGTCGATCAGGACCAGCCCTTCCCGGCGGTGCCGAAGTGGTCACTGAAAAAATGGATCAGCCTGCCGGACGAAGCGCGTCCGCTGATCCTGTGTGAATACGCCCATGCGATGGGAAACAGCTTTGGCGGCTTTGCCAAATACTGGCAGGCATTTCGCCAGTTTCCGCGGCTGCAGGGTGGCTTCGTCTGGGACTGGGTCGATCAAAGCCTGACGCGCTATGACGAACACGGCCAGCCGTGGCAGGCGTACGGCGGCGATTTCGGTGACACGCCCAACGATCGCCAGTTCTGCATGAACGGGCTGGTGTTTGCCGATCGCACGCCGCATCCGGCGCTGTTTGAAGCACAGCGCGCCCAGCAGTTTTTCCGGTTTACGCGCGATCCCGGCGATGCGTATCGCGTGACCGTCACCAGCGAATATTTATTCCGCCGCAGCGACAACGAACGGCTGCGCTGGTGGATTGAGCAGGACGGTGTACCCCTCGCGCGCGGTGAATGGGTGCTGGATCTCGATGCCGAAGGCAGCCACACCTTTACCGTGCCCGCGCCTGAAGCGCTGCAGGGTGAAGCGTGGCTCAACCTCGCGGTGCATCAGATCGCCGCCACGCCCTGGTCTGAGGCGGATCATCGCGTGGCCTGGGATCAGTGGGCGCTGCCGGCCGCACTGCCGGTTACGTTGCCGCCGCTCAGCGCCTGCGCGCCCCAGCTGGAAACCAATCACAATCTGGTGGCGGTGGTGCTGCCCACGCAGCGCTGGCACTTCTGTCGCCGCAGCGGCGCGCTGCTGCAGTGGTGGGTGAACGATCGTGAAACCATGCTGACACCGCTGGAGGAGTGCTTTATTCGCGCACCGATCGATAATGATATCGGCACCAGCGAAGCTGCCAATATCGACCCCAACGCCTGGGTCGAGCGCTGGAAACGCGCGGGCTATGATCGGCTGCAAACAGAGTTGCTGGCGATGCAGGTCGACAGCCTGCAGCACGGCGTGCAGATTGAAACCTGGCATCGCGTACTGGGTGAGGGCCAGCATCTGTTTACCAGCCATAAGCGTTATGGCATCAGCGGCGATGGCGAACTGACTATCAGCGTCGATGTACAACAGGCCGCCGGTCTGCCGCCGCCCGCGCGCATCGGCCTGCGCTGCCAGCTGGCTCAGGTCCCGCACCAGGTGAGCTGGCTGGGACTGGGGCCTCATGAAAACTATCCGGATCGCCAGCTGGCGGCGCAGTTTTCACGCTGGCAGCTGCCGCTGGCGGCGCTCAGCACCGGCTACGTCTTTCCGGGTGAGAATGGCTTGCGCTGCGGCACGCGCCAGCTGGATAGCGGCAGCTGGCAGATCAGCGGCGACTTTGCCTTCTCGCTCAGCCGCCACAGCCTTGAGCAGCTGCGCGCCACCTCGCACCGCCATTTGCTGCAGGACGAACCCGGCTGCTGGCTGCATCTCGACGGCTTCCATATGGGCGTCGGCGGCGACGATTCGTGGAGCCCGAGCGTCAGCCCGGAGTTTTTGCTTTCTCAGCGGCGCTGGCACTATGCGCTGACGCTGCGTCAGCCGGCTTAGTGGCGGCCGCCGGGCTAAGGGGTTTCAGCTCGGTTTTTGGCCGGCGATAGAAGCGCCGCAGCAACAGCACGTTGAGCAGGACGACGACCGCGGTAGCGAAGAATACCCAGCGGTAACCGGTGGCGGCTGAGACCGCTGCGCCCAGCAGCGGTCCGGCGACGTTACCGAGGTACATGAACGACTGGTTATAACCAAAAATACGGCCGGTGACGTTATCGCGTGAATGACGCACCAGCAGCGTTTGCACCGCCGGCATCATCGCGCCATCGGCAAAGCCGAGCAGAAAGCGCAGGACGCCCAGCTGCGTGGCGCTGGTGACAAACGACATGGCAATCAGCAGCAGCAGCGAGGCGATCATGGTCGCCAGCAAAATACGCTGGGTACCGATGCGATCGCCGAGTTTGCCGAGACGCGGTGCGGCGATGAGTGCCGACACGCCGGGCAGCGCGGCAATCACACCACTGAGAAACGCGATATTCTGCGCATCCGGCGCCAGCTCACGCACGAACAGCGTCAGGATAGGATTCACCGAGCCGTTACACATCTGAATCACCATGGTGGTGACGAACAGGCAGAACATCAGGCGTGGATTATCGAGGCTGCGCATCACCTCGCGCCCGCTCAGTTTGTCCTGCTTGCTCACCGGCGTGTAGCCGGTCTCCTTAATCAGAAACAGCGTCACCAGAAAGCTGACCATCAGCAGCACCGCGGTAACGATAAACACCATGCGCAGGCCCAGCCAGTCGGCCAGCAGACCACCAATCATCGGCCCGAGGATCACGCCGCCAATTTGTCCGGTCGACACGCAGCTCAGCGCCCAGCCGCTGCGCTCACGCGGCACCTGCGCGGCCACCAGCGCCATGGCGTTGGGAATATAACCGGACGTCAGTCCCATCAGCGCGCGCAGCAGCAACAGCTGCCACGCCTGAGTGACAAACGCCTGCAGCAGAATCACCGCGCCCATGCCAAACGAAGCGCGCAATAGCATCAGCTTGCGCCCTTTGCGATCGGCAAGGCTGCCCCACAGCGGCGCCACGGCGGCAGAAACAATAAAGGTGACACTGAAGGTCAGGCCTGACCAGATACTGAGCGCATTGCCGCCACGGATACCCAGCTCTTCCACGTAAAGCGGCAGGAAAGGAATGATCTGACTGATGGCCAGGCCGGTAAAAAAGCAGCCAAACCAGACGGATATCAGATTGATCTTCCAGGATTCGATGGAGCGTAACATGAGCGCAGATGTCGGAAAAAATGAAACGAGGGTTCAGTCTAACAACCTCGCAACATTACCGGACGGCAAAACATGGCATGCGTATGAAAACGCAGTTTTTCGCTGCCGGGCGTGATTCTGCTCACAGCAAATAGGGCGATGCCTCACTTTTGTAGTGTCTTTATGTGCGGTTACCTGGCATAAGGCCCGATAAGCGCATCGCGAAAGACGGCAAACGTGAAAAAATATGACGATTCGTTACTGACAATATTCCACACCGCATCTATGTTTAAAAAATCACCAGTCATCACTGGCGAGGCGCTGCCCGTCCTGGACAGTCCGCATGCTTAATTCAGGTTTTCAGTTGCTGCCCGTCGTGGGTGGCAGGCTTCGTTGTCTCTGCGGAGGTCGGCTATGAGAACGCACCATGACAGCGCCAGTCGGGCGATTACCGACTATTTCAACAGCCCCGCCTGGCACGCGCCGCACGAGAGCGATTTGCTGGCCGCCATCATGCGCGAGCTGATGGATGATGGCCAGCCCGCCACCAATAAAGCGGTGATTGCCCGCGTGATTACCCGGCTGGAAGTGGAAGGCGATGAACAGCGCCTGCAGAGTTACCGCAACCTGCTGGCGCAGCTGTTAGAAGCAGGACCGCAAAAATAGCGGCCCCGGAGATTATTTCACCACCCGCAGCTGGTCGGCTTCGCTGACCACTGCTTTACCGCTCTGACGCTGATACAGGCACAGTTCCCGCCCCAGCTGATTTTTCATATGCTTTTGCGGATAGCGGCCTTCGAGCAACAGCGCATCGTAGCCAACGCTGTCGTCGTACATGATCGGCTTGCCCACCACTTTCACCGCTTTCAGACCGCTGGCCTGCACACATGCCTGCTGCAGGTTTTTATCGTGTTGCTGCCATGCCGCCTCGCTTGAGGCCTGCGCCAGCGGGCTGAGCAGCAGCGTCAAACACAGCGTTCGGGTCAGGTATTTCATCGTCACTCCTGTAAGGTCAGTCTGTTATTGCTGCCTGTACGCCAGGCGCCGCAAAACCGCGATTCATCGCGCGCTATGGCGGAGGCAATATGGCGCAGCAGGCAGGTTATAGCGAAAAAAATTCCCGCCGTAGCGGGAAGAAACAAGACGAGCATTGCATATTCGAGAGTGACGAGGAAATCTCCGTAATGCGCAGCTATCCTCGCCCGCCGCCGTGACAGCCCGATGACAATGCCGTGTCCGTTTGGTGTTACCCGCAGTAAACCCGGGAAATTTTCCCGTTCTGATCGCCGAGGAAATTCAGGCGGCGCAGATTGAAGTCCATGGTGGCGGCGCCGTTCCACGGAATCGCGCGCACCGGTACGGCAAAGCGCTGGGTATCAAGCGCGCTCAGCGGCTGACCGAGGTAGTTCTGATACTGCGAGGCACCGCACTGGTCGGTTTCCGGATCGTGGCTGACGGCGTTACTGCTGTCAGTTTTACTGGCTGACTGACAGGCCGTTAAGGCGAGCATCGCCGTCAGCAGCAGCGCTTTTCCATAATGGTTCACAATTTTCTCCTCCTGGATAATGAACAAGCGGGTTCCTGAGAGTAACAAAGCGTGCCGCCGATGCGAAAATTTTTCCAGCAGACTGGTCGCATTGCGTGACAAAAGGCGCGATTTTCTGCTCACATTTTCGGATTAATCGCACGCTGTGTCTAAAAATCACCCGCGCAGACGCTACAATTATCTAAGACTTTTCTGAGGAGATAATGATGGAACTGGCTATTTTTATCGGCTTCGCCATCGTGATGACCTTCGTGGCCGTCCGGGTGCGTTAAGCCTCGTTAATTTTCTCTCTGCCGTTGTGCACCAGACGGTGCCAGCGGCATCCTCCGCGCCAGATAAGTGATTCGGTTCCCTCTCCAACTGCTCGCCAGATGAAAGCGCAAGCCGTCATGCCGCGCATTGCCTGCGATGAGGCGGTCGGTTAGCGCCGAGATTGTGGCGTATCTGAACCGGCGAAAATCTCCGCAAACGCACCTCGACAGCACCGATCGCCGTTGCTACTATGCGTCTTCCTCTGCCCGCTGAGTCGCCTATGGACACCCAATCCGACAAAGTTACGTTGACCCTGTTTTACGTCGGTAGCTTTGTGGTTTATTACCTCGTGACCATGCTGATTACGCTGTTTCCCAATTACGGGACGCTGCGCAATAACGGCTTGCTGGTGCCGGTGCTGTGCCTGTTTGAATTTGCCGTGATCTATCCCCTGTACCGTTTCTACTGCCAGCGCCGCAGCGACATTCCTCTGGGCTTTCTGCGCCCCGGCCAGGCACTGCTATTTATCGGCGCGCTGTTTGTGCTGATGGTGGCGCAAACGCAGTTCCTGCAGCCGGAAGGCTGGCTGATTGAACAGAGCCAGCAGGGACGCAGCTCAATGCTGATTCTGCTGCTCACCGCCGTGCTGCTGGCGCCGGTGTTTGAAGAGGTGCTGTTCCGCGGCTTTCTGCTGCAGGCGTTTTTGCTGTGGGCGCCCAAAAGCCGTTTTGCCTGCATGTTGCTCACATCGCTGCTGTTCGCCGCGTTGCACACGCAGTACGTGCACTGGGAAACCATCGTTGCGCTGACGCTGTTCTCGCTGCTGCTGTGCTACGCGCGTCTGCGCAGCAACAGCCTGGCGTTGCCGATTTTTCTGCATACGCTGAATAACCTGATCGCCATCCTGCCCGCCTGGTTCTACGCCTGATCCCCCTCACTGTTTGCTAACGATGCCATTAATTTCCCTGCATTTTCAGGTACTATCGCTTTTTAGCCTGCAGGAATGATGGTCGAAGCGCTGATGATTACTATGCTGGATGTGGCCCGCAAAGCGGGCGTTTCTAAAGCCACCGTGTCGCGCGTGCTGGCGGGTAACCGCTATGTCAGCAAATCCACGCAGCAGAAAGTGTTTCAGGCGATAGAGGAAACCGGCTACCGCCCGAATCTGCTGGCGCGCAGTCTGGCGACGCAAAAATCGCAGAATATCGGCCTGATCGTCACCCATTCGCTGTTTAACGGTCCCTATTTCAGCGAGCTGCTATACCAGACGGCCACGCTGACCAACAACTATGGCCGCCAGCTGATCCTCGCCGATGGCAAAACCAGCGCTGACGATGAGCGCGCGGCAATCGAGTTTCTGCTCGATCTGCGCTGCGACGCCATCATTATCTACCCGCGTTTTCTCGACACCGCCGCGCTGGAAGCGATCATCGACCAGCACGATATTCCGATCATGGTGGTTAACCGCCGTCTGACGCAGCACGCGGCGAACTGCGTGTGGGCTTCGCACCAGCAAAATACCCGTGATGCGGTGAACTACCTGATTGCGCGCGGTCACCATGACATCGCGTTTATCACCGGACTGGCGGGATCGCCCACCGCCGACGCGCGTCTGGCTGGCTATCAGCAGGCGCTGGCCGATCATCAGTTGCCGTATGAAGCGGCGCGCGTACTGCCGGGCGCGTGGACACCGGAGAGTGGTCAGGCGGCGGCACGCCAGCTGCTGAGTGCCGGCGTACCCTTCAGTGCGCTGATGGCCAGCAATGACGATATGGCGATTGGTGCCGCGCTGGCGCTGAATGCGGCGGGCAAACGGCTGCCGCAGGATGTATCGCTGATGGGCTTTGATGATATTCGCATGGCCGAATTTTTCCTGCCGCCGCTCACGACGGTTCACGTGCCGGTGGCGGAGATGATTCAGCACACGCTGGCGCAGCTGGTGGCGATGCTCGAGGGCGAAGCAATCGCGCCCCTGCCGCCGTTCAGCGGACGGCTGATTGAGCGCGCCTCCGTGGCAGATGGACCATTTCGCCGTTCATAACGCCTGATCGCCGTCATCCTGCGTGACCAGCCACTGCTCCAGCTGCTGTAGCGTAGCAGCCTTAACGCTCTCCTGCGGGCGCACCAGGTAATAGGTGTGCCGGCCACAGTCCAGCTGGTAATCCTCCATGGCGATCAGCGTGCCCGCCTTCAGCTCCGCTTCCACCAGCACGCGCTGCGCCAGCGCAATCCCCTGCCCTTCAAGGGCGGCCTGATAGGCCAGCGCCGAACTTTCCATCTGCCGCCGGTGCGGCAGCGCGTCCATTTCCACGCCAAATGCTTCGCACCAGCGCTGCCAGTCATCAGGACGTCCGCGCACCAGCAGCAGGGTATGCTGCGCCAGCCCGGCCAGATACATGCTGGCGCGCCGGTCAGCCGTCGGACGGCACACCGGCACCAGCACGTTTTTCACCAGCGGCGTGGCGTGCTGCTGCGGCCACGTACCGTCACCAAGCCGAATCGCCGCGTCGCAATCCACCGTATCGTCCCATTCCGACGCGGTCGTCAGGCGCACGTCAATCGCCGGATGCGCCAGCTGAAACTGTGCCAGCCGCGGAATCAGCCAGCGGGTGGCGAACGTGGTGAAGGAGTGCAGCCGGATGACCGTGCGGCCGGCATTGCGCTGCAGCGTGGCGCTCGCCTGGCGAATACCGTCGAGGTGCTGGCTGATTTGCAGAAAATAGGCATTGCCGGGCAGCGTCAGTACCAGCCCGCGCCCCTGACGCTGAAACAGCGCCGTGCCAAAGTACTCTTCCAGCAGACGAATCTGACGACTCACCGCGCCTGGCGTCACCGACAGGCCATCAGCCGCTGCCCGCACGCTGCCACTACGGGCGACATATTCAAACGCCAGCAAGGCATTCAGGGGTGGCAAATCACGCATCAGTTAACCGTTCAGTTTTTCTCAATGATGGAGCAATTTTAATCGATTGTGGCGAAAAGGCCAGACGCGCATCATTTCTGCACAGCGGCAGCCAGCCCGATAACGCTGACTGCCAGGTTGTCACATTGATTCTGACACTGGAGCACACTGGAATGATTAAAGTCACCAATCCTGCCGACGGCAGCCTCGTCGGCGAAGCACCGTTCATGCGCCACGACGAGGTCGCGGCCGCTATCGATCGCACCTGTGCCGCGTTTCCGGCATGGGCGGCAAAAAGCGCGAAACAGCGCAGCGACCTGCTGCGTGGCTGGTACGATCTGGTACGCGCCGATAAGCACCTGTTTGCTGAATTGATGGTCAGGGAGAACGGCAAATGCCTGAGCGAAGCGCTGGGCGAAATCGAGTACGGTCTCGGCTTTATTGAGTGGTATGCGGAAGAGGCCAAACGCGTCAACGGTGATACCCTGCCGTCGCACGATGCTAACGCCTCCGTGCTGGTGGTAAAAGAGCCGGTCGGCCCGACCGCAGCCATCACACCGTGGAACTTCCCGTTTATGATGATCACCCGCAAAATTGCTACCGCGCTGGCCGCAGGCTGCACCATGATCATCAAACCGGCAGAAGAGACGCCGCTTACCGCGTATAAACTGCTGGAGTATGCCCGTCAGGCCGGTATTCCCGCTGGCGTGTTTGAGATGGTGACCGGCGATCCGCAAGCCATCGGCGAAGCTTTTACCAGCGATACGCGCATCCACAAAATCTCCTTCACGGGATCTACCCGCGTCGGCAAACTGCTGGCGCAGCAGTGCGGGGCCACGCTGAAAAAGATGACCATGGAGCTGGGCGGCAACGCGCCGTTTATCGTGTTCGCCGACAGCCCGCTGGAAGAGAGCGTGGCCGGGCTGGTCAGCGCCAAACTGCGTAACTCCGGCCAGGTGTGTATTTCGCCTAACCGCATCTTTGTGCATGACGCGATTTACGATGCCTTTGTGCAGCAACTGGTGAAAACAGTCAGTGAGATCCGTGTCGATCAGGGTATGCAGCAGGAATTTGTAGTTGGCCCGCTGATTAACCGCATGGCGCTCGATAAAGTCACCGCGCTGGTGGATGATGCGGTTGCACAGGGGGCGACGCTGCGCCTTGGCGGCAAGCCACACGCGAAGGGCGGGTTGTTCTATGAGCCGACCATCCTGTGCGATCTGGACGCCTCTTTTGCCGTGCACAACACCGAGATTTTCGGACCGGTGTTTGCCCTGTACCGTTTCAGTGATGAAGAGCAGGTGATTCGCTGCGCTAACGACACCGAATACGGTCTGGTGTCCTATGCGTGGACGCGTGACGTTGGCCGCGCTTTCCGCCTGTCGAAAAAACTGGAAGCCGGCATGGTGATCCTCAATTCCGGCTCAGTCGGTACGGCGTCAGTGCCGTTTGGCGGTATCAAGCACTCCGGCTACGGCCGCGAGGGCGGCCATTACGGTATTGAAGAGTATGTGCAGGTAAAATATGTGCTGATGGCGGGACAACACCGCTAATCACGCGGCTGGCGCGGCGGCGATCCAGCCGGGATGCCGCCGCGCCGCGCCGCGCGTTAGTATTCCACCTCCGCATCAGGCTGTGCACCGTTATTGCGGATCAACTGCTGATACCAGAAAAAGCTCTTCTTGCGATAGCGCGCCAGATCGCGCAGATCGTGTTCATCGCGGTTAACGTAGATAAAGCCGTAGCGTTTGCTGATGCCCTGATGGGTGCTGACCAGATCGATGGCCGACCACGGACAGTAGCCAAACAGCTCGACGCCATCGGCAATTGCCAGTCGTAGCTGAGCGATATGCTCGCGCAGATAGGCAATGCGGTAGTCGTCATACACCTTATTGCCCGCCTCCAGCGTGTCGAACGCGCCGAGACCGTTTTCTGTCACAATCAGCGGCAGCCGATAGCGCGCATAGATCTCCCGCGCGGTAATGCGGAAACCGACCGGATCGATATACCAGCCAAACTGATTCTGCTGCAGATGCGGATTGTTACAGCCGACGTACACCGATTTGTCGATGCCGGCCATCTGCTGGTCGGCCTGCTGCTTGCTGTTCAGCTCACCACGCGCGACCTCAGGCATGTCAGCACTGACTGTGGCCGATGCATAATAGTTGAAGGCGATAAAGTCCGGCTGACCGGCGGCGATGGTCGCCATATCCTCCGCCTCAATGTGCGGCAGCCAGCCGCGCTGCTGCAGAAACGCCCACACCACGTTGTTGTAATGGCCGTGTACCGCCAGGTCGAGGTAGAGCCAGTTGCGGATCGCTGAAAAGTTATCAGCGGCCAGCACATCTTCCGGTCTGGCGCTGGCGGCATAGATACAGGAGATGTTCGGTGCCGGGCCAATTTTGGCCTGCGGCAAGCGCTGGTGACAGGCAATCATCGCTTTGGCCTGCGCCAGCATCATATGGTGGTTGTGCTGATACAGCGTCTTCTGCGCATCCACCGTGCCGGCCGGCAGCGTGCCAATCACCTCGCCTTTGAGGATCATCATGTTCTGTTCATTGATGGTCAGCCAGTATTTCACCCGGTCGCCATAGTGCTCGAAACAGGTGATGGCGAAGCGCTCAAAGGCGGCCACGGTGCGCCGGTTTGACCAGCCGCCATCCTGCTGCAGCGCCCACGGCAGGTCGAAGTGATAGAGCGTGACCAGCGGCTCAATGCCGTGGCGGCAAATTTCATCAATCAGCTGCTGATAAAACGCAATGCCCGCCGGATTCAGCTCGCCGTCACCCTGCGGATAGATGCGGCTCCAGGCGATGGAGAATCGATAGGTTTTCAGGCCCAGCTCCGCCAGCAGCGCGATATCTTCCCGGAAGCGATGATAGTGATCGCTGGTTACGGTGAAATCCGTCATCCCCTCAGGAAAATGGCCTTTATCGATCACCGACGGCCCTTTGCCGTCTACGTTCCAGGCGCCCTCAACCTGATACGCCGAGGTTGAAGCGCCCCACAGAAAGCCGTGCGGAAACGCACCGGGGTTAGGATGTTGCATACTGCCTCCTTGTTAGTCTGCAGCCAGCTCGCGCCGCAGCTGGATGATCTCTTCCGCCAGTTCACGGCACAGCATGGCGTTCATCAGGTGATCCTGCGCATGCACCATGATCAGATTGACCGGAATTTTGCCGCAGCCTTCGTCAGCACCGATCAATTCGGTCTGGATACGGTGCGCGGCTCTGGCCGCCTCGCTGGCTTCGCTCAGCAACGCATCGGCGCGTGGCCACTCTTTGCGCCGCGCCGCGCGCAGCGCCTCCATCGAGCAGGAGCGCGCTTCTCCCGCCTGAATAATCAGTTCCATGACCGTGCTCTCATCAATTTCCATCATGCCTCCTTAACCGGTTGCGCTGCGGCGGCCTGCTCAAGCTCCTGCTGCAGCAGTTGCCGCTCATAAATTTTGAAAAACGGGTAGTAAATCAGCGTGGCGATGGTTACCAGCACGGCAATCAGCACGATGACGCGCCAGTCCCAGCCGGTCGACCAGGCCGCCCCGATCGGTGCCGGCGTGGTCCAGGGGGCCAGCGACACCACGTGGTTAATCAGGTGGGTTTTGGTGGCTGTCCAGGCGAGCGTGGCGTTGACTAACGGCGCGCAGATAAACGGAATGAACAGAATCGGATTCATCACCACCGGCGAACCGAAGATGACCGGCTCGTTGATGTTGAACATGCTGGGCACAATGCTCAGCTTGCCAATCGAGCGCAGATGCGCCGAGCGGCTGCGCAGGTAGAGCAGCACCAGTCCCATGGTGGAACCGGAGCCGCCAATAACGATGAAAAACTGCCAGAACGGCTCGATAAACACGTGCGTGATCGGCTCACCGGCGTTGAGCGCCTGCTGGTTGAGGCCAAGGTTAGTCAGCCAGAACGCCTGCAGAATGCCGCCGACAATCACCGCACCGTGAATGCCAGCGAACCACAGCATGTGGCACAGCAGCACCGCCACCAGCACCGCCGGTAACGAATCCGAGGCGGAGATAATCGGTGCGAACAGCGCCATGATCGCCTGCGGCAGCAGCAGGCCAAACTGCGCCTGCACCCACAGGCTGAGCGGAAACAGCGTGATGAAGATGGCGATGATCGGGATCAGCAGATCGAACGACTGACGAATTTTGGGCGGCACCTGCTCCGGCAGCTTAAAGCCGATGTTGTGCTTTTGCAGGAAGTGCATCAGCTCAGTGGCGAACAGCGCCACCAGAATCGCGGTGAAAATGCCCTCGCCGCCGAGTGAGCCAACCGGCAGTGTGCCGTTGCTCTGTGGCGCGGCCACCACCAGAAACGCCATCAGCGCCAGGCTGGCCGCCATAAAGCCGTTCATCTTGTAGCTGTTCGCCAGGTTATAGGCGATGGCGCTGGCGATATACAGCGCCATGATGCCCATGGTCATGTTATACGGCATCATGATTTGCGCTTCATGCGCGCGCACCATACCGAGCCACCACTGGGCAAACGCCCATGAGCTGTCAGCTGAGAACGGCGGATGGGCAAACAGCAGCATAAACGAGCCCACAATCAGAAACGGCATCGAGGCAATAAATCCATCGCGGATGGCAATCACATGGCGCTGGCTGGAGAGGCGTCCGGCCAGCGGGCTGATGCGGTTTTCAATCACACCAAATAACGATTCGCTTATGCTGCTCATCGGCGAGCTCCTTGCATCAGGCAACAACAGAATAAGCCTGTGCATTGGCGCACAGGCGTAAACAATTATTTTATTTTCGGAACAATCGTCAGGCGTGAATCAGCTTTAGCGAATCATCCAATATTTTCGCGCCATTCATCATGCCGTAATCCATGCTATTAATCACAGTGATAGGCTTATTTAGCTGCTGCGCCAGCGGCTGGAAGTCCGCCAGTTTGTATTTAATCTGCGGCCCGAGCAGGCAACAGTCAAAGTTCGCGATCTGATCGTTAAACTCTTCAATGCCAACGGCTTTTATCTCAACCTCGACGCCCTTCTCTTTGGCGGCCTTCTCCATTTTCTGCACCACCATGCTGGTGGACATCCCGGCGGCGCAGCAGAGTAGAATCTTTGGCATCATTCATTCCTCAGTGTGGGGTTTAATTAACGAATACCCGCGCTAAAGATTTTCTGCAACCGGTTTCAGATTTGCGTTACGGATCTGTGAGAAATATCAAAAAGCGCGCTGCAAATTTAATCGGGATGCAATAATAAACGGAAGAGATTATGTGAAAGTCGGGAAACAGTGGCGCGGCCAGACACAGCGCGCCACCGGGGCAGAACGTCAGGAGATGGCGGAATCTTTTTGCTTGTCGGCTTCGAAGTGTGCCTTGAACTGTTCGTAGATGGAGATCATATTGGAGGCATCGCCGTGCAGCGGGCTCAGTTTACCGGCGCGTACCAGTTCGATGACCAGTTGCAGGGCGGCCTGTTTTGGGCTGCTGGCCGGATGGGCAATTTCATGAGACATCAGATATCACTCCTTATTGTTGTCAGTGCCGCACAGTTTAGCCCAGATTGTGCTGCTAATGGGCGCGGCGCTGGTTATCATCATCCTGTTCGGACAAAAAAGCCGCTCAGGCTGTTCATTGACGCCTGAGGCGTTTAGCTATACTGGATCAAAAAAAGGAACACACAGCCACGCATTCCGTACCACGGGAATGGTGCAGAAGGAGGCGGTTATGTTGATTGGTTTTGTCTTGTTAGTGAGCGCCTGCGGCCACGATGCCTGTGATGCCCTGCCGGTGTCGGAGCGGATTTACCCCACGAAAGTGGCCTGCGAACAGATGGCCGATCGCATCCATAAAGTCCGGCCGAACGTGGTGCTGCTTTGTGGGGAAGTGCACCGTTAATTCGGTGCCAGTACGTCATCAATTGCATAAAAAACAGCCAGACGGCATTGCAACCTGGGCCCGCAGCGTTCAAAATATAAGCTGCTTTACACTATTACAGTTGTGAATCCCATGAAAAAAACTCGCCCCCGTCGTCCCAACGGACGCTGGGTTTATTACATTTTGTATGACGGCATTCTCTGGCCCTGTCCGGTGCGCTGGGAGTGGGAGAGCGGCTTCGGCGGCTGGCTGCCGTTTTACTATTCGCCCACCTTTGAATTTGTCGCGGGCGATCCGCGCAAGGCCTACCGCATTGCGCGCAGCAGCGTGCGCAATCTGCGCCAGCATGAGCATGACGGCGAATATGCCTGAGGCGTCAGAACTGCCACGGCAGCCACGAGGCCGTCAGCAGGTAGTGCACCAGTTCCAGCACCAGAATAATCATCACCAGCACCCCGAGCTTGTGGCGGCATACCCAATCCTTTAGCCCCATATCATCGCCGCCCAGCGAATCAGCATCAGCGCGCCGCAGATGCACAGCAACACCACAATCATCTTCCAGTGTTTTGTCGCAGCCAGTTTTTTTGCCACGTCTCCTCCAGACAGCAGAAAGCAACGATGCGCCCGCAGGCGCATCGCATAGTCTACCGCTGGTCACCCGTGAGGGCGATTAATTATTCAGCGTATAGTCGAGGGTGATTTCGGCATTCAGCACCTGAGACACCGGGCAGCCGGCTTTGGCTTTCTGAATGATTTCATCAAATTTGGCATTATCGATGCCCGGCAGCGCAATGGTGCTGTTGAGGGCAATTTTGGTGATGGCGAAGCCGTCGCCCTTTTTGTCCAGTGAAACATCGGCGGTGGTGTCGATGCTTTTCGGTGGATGACCGGCCTGGCCCAGCATCAGCGACAGCGCCATGGAGAAGCAGGCGGCGTGTGCCGCGCCAATCAGCTCTTCCGGATTGGTGCCCTTCTCGCCTTCAAAACGGGTGTTAAAACCGTATGGCTGGTTGCTGAGCACGCCGCTTTCAGTGCTAACCGTGCCTTTGCCTTTGATGTCGCCTTCCCAATGGGCCGATCCTTTCTTATGAATGGTCATGTCATTCCTCCTGTTAGTCAGACAGCTATTCAGTATAGACAAGAGCCGGCGCTTTGCCTGGCTTAGCGCACCGCGTGCGGGCGCGCCGGGCTGAGCCCGGCTTCGCTCAGCAGCGCATTCGCCTGCACCAGCGAATCCTGCGTGATGTCCGCAATGGTTTTCGCGCCGGTCAGCGTCATCGCCACCCTCATCTCTTTCTCAACCAGGCTCAGCAGATTCTCCACGCCGCGCTGGCCGTGCGTCGCCAGCGCATAGATAAACGCGCGTCCCAGCAGCACGCTGTCAGCCCCCAGCGCAATCATGCGCACCACATCCAGCCCGTTACGAATGCCGCTGTCGGCCAGAATGGTGATGTCGCCCTTTACCGCGTCGGCGATGGCCGGCAGCGCGCGCGCCGACGACAGCACGCCATCCAGCTGACGTCCGCCGTGGTTGGAGACCACGATGCCATCGGCGCCAAAACGCACCGCATCGCGCGCATCTTCCGGGTCGAGAATGCCTTTGATCACCATCGGCCCTTCCCAGAATTCGCGAATCCACTCCAGATCCTGCCACGAGATCGACGGGTCGAAATTTTTCGCCAGCCAGCCGATATAATCTTCCAGTCCGGTAGGGTTACCGAGGTACGTGGAGATATTGCCGAGATCGTGCGGACGCCCGTGCAGCCCGACGTCCCACGCCCACTGCGGATGGGTGACCGCCTGCCAGTAACGGCGCAGCGCGGCATGCGGGCCGCTCATGCCAGAGTGCGCATCGCGGTAGCGCGCGCCCGGCGTCGGCATATCGACGGTGAACACCAGCGTCGAACAGCCTGCCGCTTTGGCCCGCTCCAGCGCGTTGCGCATAAAGCCGCGATCGCGCAGCACATACAGCTGAAACCACATCGGGCGGTTAATCGCCGGTGCCACCTCTTCTATCGGGCACAGCGACACGGTCGACAGGGTAAATGGAATGCCGCGATTGGCTGCCGCACGCGCCGCCTGCACTTCACCGCGTCGCGCGTACATGCCGCACAGGCCGACCGGCGCCAGCGCCACCGGCATCGACAGCGTTTCGTTGAACAGCCGCGTTTCCAGGCTCAGCTCAGCCATGTTTTTCAGCACGCGCTGACGCAGCGCCACGTCAGAGAGATCGGCCACGTTGCGCTTCAGGGTATGTTCTGCGTAGGCTCCGCCGTCCAGATAGTGAAACAGGAATGGCGGCAGGATACGTTGCGCCGCGGCGCGATAGTCACTGGCAGCAGAAATAATCATCAGTTGTCTTCCTTACGGGTAGCCTGCGTGGCGCCCGGTAACCGCGTGATGCGGGCCTGGCGCGCTTCGTCTTCATGCAGCGTTTTCATGGTGGTGTGAACAAAGCCGAGGTGATCCATCGCCGCCTGACGCGCCGCGTCGGCGTCGCCCGCCATCACCGCATCGAACATCGCCTGATGCTGGGCGTTGAGCTGGTTGAAGATCACCGGCTGGGTGTACATACGCTGGCGGCTGTGCAGCACGGAGGATTGCAGCAGATCAAAAAATCCGCGCATGGTCTGCAGTAGCACCAGATTATGCGAGGCTTCGGCAATGGCGAGGTGGAAGCGCAGATCCGCCTGCGCGGCCAGTTCGGGATCGTCGCAGTCGTTCATTTGTATCAGCGCGTCAAAGGCATAGCGCAGCCGCTCTTTATCCGCCTCGGTGGCGCGTTGCGCGGCGTGCCAGGCGGTGCTGGCCTCAATCGCGTGGCGCGCCTCAAGAATATCCCAGCGGTAGTCAGGATCGGCGGCCAGCAACTGACGAATCGGCTCGACGATGCGCTGTTCTGACCACGGCTCCTGCGGCTCGCACAGCCAGGTACCGCCGCCGCGTTTACTGATCAGCACGCCACTGCTGATCAGCTGCTGGATGGCCTCACGCACCGACGAGCGCGACACGCCGAAGCGGGCGGCCAGCGCACGCTCCGAAGGTAAACGCATGCCGGGTTTCAGCTGATGCTCTTCAATCCAGGCGCCAAGACGCGCGCGCAGCGTATCCGCCAGCCGCGGTGTGGGTTCAGTCATGGAATCATCCAGGTAAAGACATACGCCTGCAGCGTGGTGATCACGCCGACCATACAGGTAAAAATCAGGCTGTGTTTAACGGTAAACCGGAACAGATCGGACTCGCGCCCCACCAGCCCCACGGCGGCGCAGGCGATGGCGATCGACTGCGGCGAAATCATTTTACCGGTGACGCCACCGGTGGTATTGGCGGCCACCAGCAGCACATCCGACACACCAATCTGCTGCGCGGTGGTCGCCTGCAGCGCGGCGAACAGCGCGTTAGAAGAGGTATCGGAGCCGGTCAGAAAGACGCCCAGCCAGCCGAGGAACGGCGAGAAGAAGGTGAAGGCCTGGCCGGTGTGCGCCAGCGCCAGGGCCAGCGTGGCCGACAGCCCGGAGTAGTTTGAGATGAACGCAAAGGCCAGCACCATGCCGATGGAATAGATCGGCAGCGCCAGTTCCTTCAGGGTTTCGCCAAAGGTGCGCAGCGCCGCCGCCGGCTTCATACGCAGGAAAATCACCGAAATCACCGCCGCCAGCAGAATCGCAGTGCCGGTGGCGGAGACCACGTCAAATTTGAACAGCGCCGCATACGGCGTTGCTGCGCTCACTACCGGCGGCATGCGTGCCACCAGCTCGTGCAGCAGCGGCACTGGCACGCTAAACACCCACTCATACAGCGCGCCGCCTTTAGCGAACAGCGCTTTAAACGGCGGAATACTCCACAGCGTTACGGTCGCGGTAAGGAACAGGAACGGCATCCAGGCACGCACAATCTGCCCCAGCGTGTAGCGTTGCGTCCCTGAGGGCGCAGCCTCTGGCGCGGGCTCTTTAAAGCGGAAGATGCGCACCGGCTGCCAGCGGCGCAGAAACAGCGTCAGGCAGATCAGCGAAACCAGCGACGAAATGATATCCGGCAGCTCCGGGCCAAGGAAGTTAGAGCTGAGGTACTGGGCGATGGCAAACGAACCGCCGGCCACCATCACCGCCGGCCAGGTCTCTTTGATGCCGCGCCAGCCATCCATGATCGCCATGATCCAGAACAGCACGATGAGGGTGAGAAACGGCAACTGGCGTCCCGCCATCTGGCCAATCTGGAAGCTGTCCAGCCCGGTGACCTGACCGGCGACGATGATCGGAATCCCCATCGCGCCGAACGCCACCGGCGCGGTGTTGACGATCAGGCACAGTCCGGCGGCATAGAGCGGATTAAAGCCCAGCCCGACCAGCAGTGCGGCGGTGATCGCCACCGGTGCCCCAAAGCCTGCCGCGCCCTCTAAAAACGCGCCAAACGAAAAGCCGACGATCAGCATCTGCAAACGCTGGTCTGGCGTGATGGAGAGAATCGAGGCGCGAATGATATCGAACTGGCCGGTTTTCACCGAGATCTTGTAGACAAACACCGCCGCCACGATGATCCAGGCAATCGGCCACAGGCCGTATAAAAAACCATACGCCACCGACGCCAGCGCCTGGGGCACCGGCATGCCGTACAGCAGCAGCGCCACCAGCAGCGCCAGCACCACGGTGATCGTACCGGCCTGATAGCCCTTCAGCTTGAGCTTAATCAGCGCGAAGAAGAAAAAAACAATCGGGATCACCGCCACCAGGCTGGATAGCCACAAATTGTTGAGCGGATCGTAGTTTTGTTGCCACACCTGCATGCCGTTTCTCCAGAGGTCACCAGAGGGATGCGGCGCATCGGCAAAAGCAGGCGTGCGCCGCAGATTGTTGCCCGGTTCCGCACCACAATTGGTAGGACCACATTGCGGCTGACGGGCTTTCTGGCTCCAGATAGTTAATGCATTGTTAACCCAAAGCAACGCGGCAGGCGTGATTTTTCGTGTTATGTGACCATGTGGCTACATTTTTATAACATTGGTAGGACCAATCAGCGCGCTGCCGCACCAAAGGCGCGCGCATAGCTGCGCGGATGAAAACGCAGATTGAGTCCGATCAGCCCCAGCGTCACGATGCCCTGCATCAGCCATACGCTGGCAAAGCTATGGGTGAGCACCTGCAACTGACCGGCAATAAACGGCATGCAGCCGGCGATGATGAATCCTGCGCCCTGCATGAAGGCCACCAGCCGCGCGCCTGCCTGCGGCTGCGGCAGATGATCGAGCGCCAGCACCATCGCCAGCGGGAACGCGGCACCGAGACCGAAGCCGGCGATGGCGGCCCACAGCCACGGCGCCAGCAGTGGCGCAAAAAGAAACCCGCTCATCCCGGCCAGCTGGCACAGCAGACTGACAATCAGCTGCGGACGGCGATCGGCACCGCGCGCCAGCAGCGGCATCAGCAGCGCGCCGGCAACCTGGCTCAGAATCATCACGCCCAGCAGCGAGCCGCCGGCCTGCGCCGACCAGCCCAGCCGGTGATACGCATCCGGCAGCCAGGCCACGCAGGTGGCATAGCCGCCATTGACCAGGCCAAAGCTCAGCGCCAGCGACCAGGCGCGCGGCTTACGCCACAGCGGCGGCAGCGTTACCTGCGCGGCATCCGGCGCGACAGGCACGCGCACCAGTAGCCACAGCAGGATAGCCAGCAGCACCGGCAGCGCCCAGCCGCTGAGCGCCAGCGGTACGCCAAGCTGCGCGCTGAGCCATGGCGACAGCGTCGCGCCCAGTCCGCCGCCGCCCATCAGCGCGCCCGCCCACAGCCCGGTGACCGCCGCGCTGCGCCGGCTAAAACGCTGACGAATCAGTCCCGGCATCGCCATCTGCACCACGCCGACGCCGATGCCAGCAAACAGCGCGCTGAGCACCAGCCCGCTGCCGCTGTCGATCACGCCGCGCGCCGCCAGCGCCAGCAGCAATAGCGTCAACCCGGCCAGCAGCAAGGGCTTTAAGGCCACACGCTGCATCAGCCTGGCGCTGAACAGCGCCACCGCGCCCATCATCACCATCGGCACCGCCGGCAGCAGCGAGGCGGCCAGCCCTGACAAATGCAGGCTGTGGCGCAGCTGGCCCAGCAGTGGACTGATCGAGGTCAGCAGCGGGCGCATGTTCAGCCCGGCCAGCACCAGCGCAGCCAGCGTTAACGTATTGGCATGTCGGTTCATAACCCATCCTGCAGTGAAAAGGTTGTCAGCATCGCAGCAGACAGTACTATTTGGAAATGAAATAACACCATGATGGGCAGTGGATAAATGAATCGTCAGCCAATGTTTACGCCGCAGCAGCTATTGAGCTTTGTGGCGGTGTGCGAGACCGCCAGCTTTACCCGCGCCGCCGAGCGTGTGCACCTGTCGCAGTCGACGGTCAGTCAGCAGGTGCGGCGGCTGGAAGAGATGGTGGGTAAAGCGCTGTTACAGCGCACCTCACATCAGGTGGCGCTGACCGAAGAGGGAGAAAAATTGCTCGGCTACGCGCGGCGCATCATCGCGCTTAACGGCGAAGCGCACGATGTGCTGAGCGATAAGTGGCGCGACGGCATTGTGCGCATTGGCGTGCCGGAGGATTTTGCCGCCCCGACCGCCAGCCTGCTGGCCGGATTCAGCCGACAGCATCCGCAGCTGCGTCTTGACGTGATGAGCGGCATGTACGTCGATTTGCATCGCGCATGGCAGCGCGAAGAGCTGGATCTGATGCTGATCAAGCAGCCGGGCGGCGATCGCCCGCTGGCCGCCCGGCCCGAGCCACTGCTGTGGCTGGACAGTGCCGAACACCCCTGCTTTGACCAGACGCCGCTGCCGCTGGTGGTGTTTCCGCAGCAGGGGCTGTATCGCGAAGAGATGTGTCAGACGCTGGATGCGCTCGGCCGCAGCTGGCGCATCAGCTACAGCAGCGCCAGCCTGGTGGCCCTCGCCAGCGCCAGCGCCGCCGGTCTCGGCCTGACGCTGCTGCCCGCCAGCTGCCGCCTGCCCGGTCACCGCGTGCTGGGCAGCGCTGAGGGTTTACAAGTAATCAGCCATTTCGAGCTGGCGCTGTTCTGCCGTAAGCCGCAGGATGCGCTGCAGCAGGCACTGGCCGCTGCGCTGGTGCAATTCTGCCAGCTACAGTGGCAGTGATTTTTCCACTGCCAGGCAGTGGGAAATATCGCAGCGCGGCGGCGTCGGTTTTGCCAGATTAGGTTTTTTCCTTTTGCCTGGAGTTTCCGATGCCTCTGACCGCTTCCAGCCGACGTGATTTTCTCAGCCACGGCGTGCGCCTTACTGCCGCAGGCAGCCTGATGATGGCTGGCATGAGCAGCGCCGCCCGCCCCGACACACCGCCGGTCTCGTCCACCCCGCCGCCTGCCGTGGCGCACTATCAGCTGCTGAATGTGCGCCTCGAAGAGGGATTTGAGCGCGACGGCGCGGAGATAGTCGCCACCCGCACCGCGCTGTACGACATCACCATTAAAGAAGGCAAGTTCAGCGCCATTAGCGCCGCCGGCCAGGCGCGCCAGCCTGCCGTGCCGCAGTGGGATGCTGGCGGTGCGCTGCTGCTGCCGCGCACGCGGGACATGCATATCCATCTGGATAAAACCTTCTACGGCGGACCGTGGCAGGCACCGCGTCCGCGGCAGGGCAAGACCATCATGGATATGATTGCGCGCGAGCAGGTGCTGATTCCCCAGCTGCTGCCAACCTCGCAGGCGCGCGCCGAAGCGCTGATTGGCCTGCTGCAAAGTAAAGGCAGCACCGAAGCGCGCAGCCACTGCAACATCGATCCAGTCAGTGGCCTGAAAAGTCTCGAACATCTGCAGCTGGCGCTGGCCAACCATCCGGCGTTTCGCTGTGAGATCGTCGCCTTTCCGCAGCATGGTTTGCTGCATTCGCAGGTCGATGGTCTGATGCGTGAGGCGATGCAGCTCGGCGTGCAGTATGTCGGTGGGCTGGATCCCACTAACGTGGACGGTGCCATGCAGGCTTCACTTGATGCGATGTTCCGCATCGCGCTGGATTACGATCGCGGCGTGGATATTCACCTGCATGAGACCAGCGCCGCCGGCGTGGCAGCCATTCAGTACATGATCGCCACTATCGCCCGTAACCCGCAGCTGAAAGGCAAAGTGACGCTGAGCCACGGTTTCGCGCTCGCCACGCTGGAAGGTAAGGCGCTGGATGAGATTATCGCCGGCATGGCCGAACAGCAGATGAGCGTGGCGTCAACGATTCCGATTGGCAAGCTGACGATGCCATTGCCGCAGTTGCAGGCAGCGGGCGTGACGGTAATGACCGGCACCGACAGCGTGATTGATCACTGGTCGCCGTTCGGTACCGGCAGCATGCTGGAGAAAGCCAATCTGTATGCCCAGCTGTATCGCGGATCGGATGAATTTGGCCTGAGCCGCGCGCTGCATATCGCCACCGGCGGCATTCTGCCGCTCGCCAATAGCGGTGAGCGCCAGTGGCCGCAGCTGCAGGATGAAGCCAGTATGATGCTGGTCGACGCCAGCTGCTCGGCGGAAGCCGTGGCGCGCATCGCGCCGGTGCGCGCTACGTTCCAGCGCGGCACGCCGGTATTCAGCGCCTGAAGGCGCATCGCAGCCAGGCCCGGCCACAAAAAAGCCTCCCGCAGGAGGCTTTGGAAGGTGACACCGGCGCGGCAAGCCCGATGATAATGCTGGATTTAAGACAACATCTGAATCGCCAGCGCATACAGGCGCTGGTGCTCATCGTCATTAACAGGCTCTTCTTCCGCATAACAGGCAATCATGGAGCTGACTTTATCGGAGGATAACGTCTCTCCATGCAGATGCAGCGTTAGCACGGCGCGGCCGACGATTTTCAGAACGTCTTCGTTTTGTCCCTGGACATAGTGACTCAATGAGGTGACCTCTGAAGTAATTATTAATTGCCAAATGGCGCGCTAAATATAAAGCAAAGCGGTTAGGATTTTTACTCAGATTTTCCGCATAACAGGTAACATATAAGCGAAATCTTACTGAAAATAGCCGTAACATGCCGCGATATTGCCGCTTACCTGCCGCTAATATCATTTTTTCCCTCGAAAAAGCGTTTTTACCGTTCGTGCTGCCTCGTGTGAAATTCGGAACATTCATTAAAACTTTGCGATAGTTGCACCTCATCATTGACCTGACAAAGCGCAACGGCTGACTAATTTCTCTGCGTGATTATTACCGCAATTGCCGTTGCCGATAGCCCGCCTTTCTGCCAGACTGGCCGCCGCTATTCCTGCTACTACCTGAGATGCTCCTGTGACTGCTTTTTCTACCCTGACGCAACTGCCTGCCAGCCAGCTCGACAACCTGCGCGAGATGGGCTTCGACGCCATGACGCCGATTCAGGCCGCTTCCCTGCCGGCCATCCTTAGCGGACGCGATGTGCGGGCGCAGGCGCAAACCGGCAGCGGCAAAACCGCCGCCTTCGGTATTGGCGTGCTGAACCGCATCGACAGCGGGCGTTTTCATACCCAGGCGCTGGTGCTGTGCCCGACGCGTGAACTGGCCGACCAGGTCAGCAACGTGCTGCGTCAGCTGGCGCGCTTTACCCGCAACATCAAGATCCTGACGCTGTGCGGCGGCCAGCCAATGAGCGCGCAGCGCGACTCGCTGGTGCACGCGCCGCATATTGTGGTCGGCACGCCGGGGCGCATCCTCGATCATCTCAAGCGTGACAATCTCGATTTAAGTCAGTTGCAGAGCCTGGTGCTGGATGAAGCTGATCGCATGCTGGAGATGGGTTTCCGCGACGATATGGAAGCCATCATTGGCTTTACGCCGGATTCGCGTCAGACGCTGCTATTCTCCGCCACCTGGCCCGATACCATTGCCAGCCTGAGTCAGCGCTTTCAGCGCGATGCGCTGGCAGTAGCGACCGAAGCGAAGTCGGAACTGCCAGCGATTGAGCAGCAGTTTATTGAAACCAGCGCCAGCGAGCGTATCAACCTGCTCAGCGCCCTGCTCAGCCAGCAGCAACCGGCTTCCTGCGTGGTGTTCTGTAACACCAAACGGGAATGCGATGAGATTGCGGCCGCGCTCAACGATCGCCAGATCAGCGCGCTGGCGCTGCACGGCGATCTGGAACAGCGCGATCGCGAACGCGTGCTGATTCGCTTTGCCAACGGCAGCATCCGCGTGCTGATCGCCACCGACGTCGCCGCGCGCGGCCTCGACATTAAATCGCTGGCGCTGGTGGTTAACTTCCAGCTGGCGTGGGATCCGGAAGTGCACATCCACCGTATTGGCCGTACCGGCCGCGCCGGCGAACAGGGGCTGGCGGTCAGCTTTGTGGCGGCTGACGAAATGGTGCGCGCCCATGCGCTGGAAGATTACCTGCAGCAGAAGCTCAACTGGCAGCCGGCCAGCACGCTGAAAGGCAAAGGCGCACAGCCGCTGCCGGCGGCGATGATGACGCTGTGCATTGACGGTGGGCGTAAAGCCAAGATGCGTCCCGGCGATATTCTGGGCGCCCTGACCGGTGAAGCCGGCTTCAGCGGCGATCAGATCGGTAAAATCGATCTTACGCCGACCCATGCGTATGTCGCCATTGACGCCGCACAGGCGAAGAAAGCGCTGATCAAGCTGAAAGAGGGCAAGATCAAAGGCAAAAGCGTGCGCGCGATTCTGCTGAAGTAACTGTCGTGAGCGTGAGGGCGATCGCCCTTACGCTAAATTTTCATCGCCCTTCCCTTCATTTTTTTCCTCCGCTGCCGATAAGTTAATCATGGCGCTATTGCCCTGCCCTTTACTCCGCCCAGATTCTGCCCCGAGGCCACAATGGATAATTTTCAGAAAGAGATCGATGAACGCGCCAACCTTGCGCTTTCTAACAAATTCGAACTGCTGCTGTTCCGGCTGGGTTCCGATCGGCTGAAAGGCAAGTCTGAGCTGTACGGCATCAACGTATTTAAACTGCGTGAAATTGTGCCGATGCCGACGATTACCCGCGCCGCCGGCATGAATTCACCGCTGCTCGGCATGGCCAGTATTCGCGGCCAGTTTATTCCGGTGATCGACCTGCCGGCAGTAACTGGCTGCAAACCGGAAACCGGCCTCAACCTGCTGCTGGTGACCGAGTACGCGCGCAGCACCCAGGCATTTGCTGTGGAATCGGTGGAGAACATTGTGCGTCTCGACTGGAATCAGGTGCACACGGCGGAAGCGGGCATCGGCAGCCGTAACATCACCAGCATCGCCTGTCTGGACACCGACGGTCAGAGCAACAATCTGGCACTGGTGCTCGACGTCGAGCAGATTCTGTATGACATCATTCCGTCGGTGCGTGGTGTTGAGCCGAGCGAAGAGACGGCGAAGAATTTCAACCTTAAACCCGGCCAGGTAGCGATTGTTGCTGAAGACTCTAAAGTGGCGCGTCAGCTGCTGGAACAGGGGCTGAAAAGCATGGGCATTCCGGCCATCATGCACAATACCGGGCTTGAAGCGTGGATAAAAATCAGCGAGATGCAGAAAGAAGCACAGGCTAACGGCGAGTCGATTCACGACAAAATCGCGCTGGTGCTGACCGACCTCGAAATGCCGGAGATGGACGGCTTTACCCTGACGCGCAACATCAAGCGCGACGACGCGCTGCGGCAGATTCCGGTGGTGATTCACTCGTCGCTTTCCGGCAGCGCCAACGAAGATCACGTGCGCAAAGTGGGCGCTGACGGTTACGTCGCTAAGTTTGAAATCAACGAGCTTTCCAGCGTGATTTATCGCGTGCTGGAGAAGAAGCGCTAAGCGCTTGCCCCGATTATCCCCTCAGGCGCGATGTTCGCGCCTTTTTTATGCCCGCTCGCCAGCCTTCAGCAGCGTTACCGTAACGGCGTATTTATCCTGTCTTACTGATCTATTAATCGTCTGAGGTCACCATGAATGGTGACCCTACAGGGCCTCTGCGCGTTTTTTGCAGGGTGCAGTTTATTGCGCATTCCGCCACGGTGCGGGAAATGAAATGCGCGATGAATCGCGCCGCTACGGTTTGTGCGACGGGATAATGCAGATATCCCATCCGCAATGAATCATGATGGCGCGACGTGTCACGCAGATATTCCTTTCATGTGATGCCGCTGATAACCGCACGAGTGGTAGCGGCGCAATTTATTGCGCGATGCCTTTCAATTGCGCGTCTCAGGTCACCATGAATGGTGACCCTGCAGTCTCTGCGCGTTTTTGTAGGGTGCGCAATTTTGCGCACCGACATAGGCCGTGACGCCACCTAATTACGACCAGTGATTAATCAACCTTAAGCCCTCTTAACCGTTTTGTGACGAATCCCTAAAAAATTAAAGTTAAAACATTAGCAACCGATAACTTTAGCGCCTGCGCTGGTGGCGCCAGACCCGTCTCGTCGCAACGGCAAAAAATCTTTCCTTTACACATCATTGACATATTGCAGGCCCATCGTCTGCGTTTCCGTTTTAATACAACAGCATTCTGGCATTGCGGGGAGATCCAATGTTGAGCTTAAAGAATATGAAGGTCGGCGTCCGCCTGGGCATCGCCTTTGGTTTAGTGGTGGCACTACTGGTGGTGATTGGTATTACCTCAATCATGAAGATCAACAACATCAAGAGCGGCATTACCTCGATTGTGGAAGATCGCTATGTAAAAGTGCGGCTCGGCTTTGACGTGCGCGATGGCGTCAACGATCAGATCAAATACCTGCGCGGCATCGTCATCGATACCACCCGACCGCAGTTCAACGTGCAGCGCTTTCAGCAGCTGGCAGACGCCACCGCCCGTACCAACGCGGCGATGAAGAAGATCGAAGCAATTCAGATTACCGCCGTAGGCAAGAAGAAAATTGCCAGCCTGCTGGCTGCCAGTCAGCAGTTTGAACAGCAGAAAAATGAGGTGCTGGATCTGGTGCGGGCCGGTAAAGCCGATGACGCCAGCTACTACGTGCTGAAAAAAATTACCGCCGTGCAGAATGCCTACCTCGACCTGGCGGTGGCGTTTGCTGATTCCCAGTCCTCACAGCTCCAGCAGGAAGGCGCCGGCATTATCGACGATGGCACCACGGCGATTGAAGTCACGCTGGTGTTCTCCGCGCTCGCCATTCTCGCTGCCGTGGTGATGGGCTGGCTGCTGACCCGTTCGATTGTGCATCCACTGAATGAAGCGGTGACCATCGCCAGCAAAGTGGCTGCCGGCGATCTCAGCTCGCGCATTGAAATACGCAGCAAAGATGAAACGGGCGCGCTGATGCAGGCTCTGCAGGCGATGAACGATAACCTGCTGACCATTGTTTCCGATGTACGCGCCGGATCCGACACCATCGCCGTGGCGTCCAACCAGATCTCCAGCGGTAACATCGATCTCTCTTCGCGCACTGAACAGCAGGCCAGCTCGCTGGAAGAGACGGCGTCCGCGATGGAGCAGATGACCGCTACCGTGAAGCACAACGCCGACAATGCGCGCGAAGCCAACTCGCTGGTGGCGAAAACCTCCGGCGTCGCCAAAGAAGGCGGTGAAGTGATGGAGCAGGTGATTGTGAAGATGGAGGCGATTGCCCTCTCCTCGAAGAAGATTGTCGACATCATCAGCGTGATCGACTCTATCGCCTTCCAGACCAACATCCTGTCGCTCAACGCGGCGGTCGAAGCGGCGCGCGCCGGTGAACAGGGTCGCGGATTTGCCGTTGTCGCCACCGAAGTGCGTAACCTGGCGCAGCGTTCTGCCTCCGCGGCGAAAGAGATCAAAGTGCTGATTGAAGACTCGGTGGCGAAGGTGGATGAAGGCAGCCGTCTGGTGACGCACGCCGGTTCGACCATTGGTGAAGTGGTCAACAGCGTAAGCAGCGTGGCGGAGATCATGAGCGAAATCACCATCGCCAGCAGCGAACAGAGCAGCGGCATCAGTGAAATCAATCAGGCCATTACGCAGATGGAAGCGGTGACGCAGCAGAACGCCGCGCTGGTGCAGGAAGCGTCCGCTGCGTCTCAGGCGCTGCAGGAGCAGGCCGATCGTCTGGCGCAGTCGATGAGCGTGTTTAAAACCGCTGCGGTTTAAAACAGACAGCCCCGATCTGCATGCGTCAGACGGGGCCGTTCAGTGTCGCAGGCGTTGTCTTGGCGGTGCGCATCGGGTCCGGCGCACCGCGCCCTGCTGTTAATTCATCAGCGAATAAGCGATGGACGAAATCGCCAGAATCCCCACCAGCACCACAAACAGGTTGCTGATTTTGCCGCTGTACTGGCGCATCGCCGGGACTTTATGAATAGCGTACATCGGCATCAGGAACAGAATCATCGCAATCACCGGCCCGCCCAGCGTCTCAATCATGCCGAGAATGCTCGGGTTCAGAGTGGCAACCAGCCAGGTGGTCAGCAGCATAAACAGCGTGGTCAGGCGATTCATTTTCTGCGGTGTGATGGTTTTGCCGCGGCTGCGCAGCGACTTCGCCACCATGCCGTTAAAGCCTTCACGCGCGCCCAGATAGTGGCCGAGGAACGATTTGGTGATCGCCACGATGGCGACAATCGGCCCCATCCAGGCAATCATCGGCACGTTAAAGTGGTTCGCCAGATAGGAGAGAATGGTGATGTTCTGCGCCTTTGCTGCCTGTAAATCGGCGGGCGACAGGCTCAGCACGCAGCTGAACACAAAGAACATCACGGTCACCACCATCATCAGATGGGCGCTGGCGAGAATGCGTGAACACTTCTTCTCCGCGCCGGCACCGTACTCGGCGCGTTTCGCCACGGCAAAAGACGAGATAATCGGCGAATGGTTGAAGGAGAACACCATCACCGGAATCGCCAGCCACAGCGTCATCCAGATACTGCTGTCGCTACCGCTTTGCGCAAACGATAAGGTCTCCAGCGCCGCACCGTGCCAGTGCGGCACCAGATACGCAGCCAGCAACATCAGCACTGCCACAAACGGAAACACCAGCACGCTCATCGCTTTGACAATCATCTGCTCGCCGAAGCGCACCACCGTCATCATGCCAGCGATCAAAATCAGCGACAGCAACGCACGCGGCGGCGATACCAGCCCGAGCTGGTGCACAATAAAGCTGTCCACGGTATTGGTGATCGCTACGCTGTACATCAGCAGGATCGGGTAGATGGCAAAGAAGTAGAGCAGCGTGATGATCTTACCGGCGCCGACACCGAAATGCTCTTCCACTACGTCCGTGATATCCGCATTGGGATTTTTGCCGGAGAGCACAAAACGCGTCAGCGCACGGTGCGCAAAGAAGGTCATCGGGAAGGCGAGAATCGCCATGATGAGTAATGGAATCAACCCGCCCGCGCCGGCGTTAATCGGCAGAAACAGCACCCCTGCGCCAATCGCGGTGCCGTACAGGCCCAGCATCCACACCGTATCACTCTTGCGCCAGCCGGTAGCTGCCGCCTCCACCGTACCGAGGGTACCGGTTTGTGAGTTATCCATCTGTCTCTCCAAAATTGTCTCAAATGCAGCCGGAACGACGGCTAAAAATTCGCGGCGGCCTGCAGCGTGCGGTCGCTTCACAAAACGCGCCTATGCTACCCGTTTTTGCCCGGCGTGGATTGCCGCAACGCAAGACATGCATCACAAAGGCGGTAAAAATGCGCGAGATGGCGATAAAAGCAACAATAACGCACGAAACACGCACGCAATCGATTGCCTGGGGCGCTATTTGACCTGAGAAGCGTCAGGAGTGCAAGACACAGCGCGAAGTGGACGTGAGCGGGAGAATGAAGTGCGGGGGTGTTGCCTGCAGCAAGGAGCTAAGGAGGAAACTCCCCCGGCAGCTAGCCTCGGGCAATGCAGCACATCGCCAGAGGATAACGCCGGGAGAATTGAAAATCAGAACGCCCGCATTCTGTAGAGGGCATAAAGGAAATAGTACGCTGTGAGAGTATTCAAATTCATAATCATGTACTTCAGTTTTTCATTTTTATTCAGCAGCGTAAAAATACCTTTAGAATATTTTCCGCGCTTGATTTGATTAATTTCCTGCGCAATATCGGCAGGTGAAAACGAGGCGTGATACATGGCGGTGACAATCTGCATATCCAGTGCCAGCACGCGTTTCGAGATTGCTTTTAAAAAATGGTCGAGATTACCCGACGCGTACTTTTCCACAATCGAATCGTACAAATCGGTGAGCGACTGTTTACGCACTTTCAGTTCGCTGTACTGCACTTTACGTTTCGACAGCGATCCCGCCACATCCTCATAATGATAAGCCGCGCCTGGGGTAATGAGAAAATTACTGACGCAGCTGAAAAACTTCAGGTTAAACAGCAGGTCCTCACTCATCGAGACGCCTTCCATGAAGCGCAGATGAAGATCGTCAATAATCTGGCGGCGATAACATTTGTTGTGCAGATAACCGATGTTATCGCTCATTTCCAGTTCACCCAGCACGTAAGGAATGTCCTGCTGGCTGAAGAATCCCGCCTGCGAAATCTTACCGATGCGATTGTCGTTGAGATTTCCCACCATTAAATCCACCGACTCGGCCGGCCAGGCATTGAGATTGAGTTTGAAACTCATCAGGAAGTTATCGTCAACCCAGTCATCCGCATCGAGAAACAGGACATATTCCCCGCTGGCCTGCTGCAGCCCGCTATTGCGTGCCGCACTGACGCCTGCGTTAATTTGATTAAGCACCGTAACCTGCGGATAGTGAGCAAACTCCTGCAAAATCCGGGCACTGTTATCGCGACTGCCATCGTTGACAACAATTATTTCATAGCTACTGAAGGTTTGATTTAATACGCTTTGCAGCGTACGCCGGATAGTGTTTTGCGCGTTATAAACGGGAATGATAATACTAAATAGCGTTTTTTCATTCATGATAAACTCTCTTTACTGTCTGAGGTTTTGATAGTGCTAAAGAGCTGCCATAGTTTCCTGGGGTTGAAAAAGATCAGATGAATACGCATGACCGGCTGTGCCGGGAAAAAGTAATTCAGCAGGGAGAACGATAAAAACTCGGTTAATACCACGCTCATGGCGGCACCGGTTAAACCGAAATGTGGCACCAGCAGCAGCGACGACAGCACGCAAATCACTAATACCGCGAAGGTTTTTTTCACCAGATAGCGATAGCCGTTATATTTAATGATGAAACGATCCATGACGCTGCTCAGCACCGCGCACATCGCACCGAGGCTGAGTAATAACGTCGGCGCGACCGCATCAAGATATTGCTCACCGTAGAAGTCACGAATAAACCAGCCCGACAGCAGCCAGATCGCCACAATTACCGCAGCGGAAACGCCAATCACCAGCAGATGCAGTTTCTGCGCTTTGACGATCGCCTGCTGGTCATTCCGCTCGGCAAAAAATGCCGGATAAAACGACGCCAGCAGCGCGCTGGGTAAAAATACCCAGGCGGTTGACAACGTCAGCGCCACGGAAAATATGCCCGCCTCTTTCACGCCGAGAAAATAAGAGACGCTGATTTGATTCACGCGGGTATACAGCGCAACGGCAATCGCAGAGAAGATCAGCGACATGCCGGAAACCAGCATGTAGCGCGAATACTTTTTCACGTGGCGCAGCGCCGGAAGCGGTGCACGCCGCTCATACAGCAGAAACAGCGTTAACTTGATGGTGAAAGGAATAAAGGTGGCGAGCACAATCGGAATCGCCAGCCAGGCCGGTTCGAGCTGGTAATAGGAGATCAGAAAGCGCACCGTCAGGCTGATCGCCAGGCCGATGACGTTGGCAATCACATTGAGGCGCGCGTTGAGCCTCGCTTCGTTGTAAATATTGACCAGGTCAATGGATGAGAACAGGCAGGCAATGGCTGCCGCGCAGATAAAGACCAGCGCGTCGGCGCTCCACTCCTCTTCCATAATCGCCATGCCGACAATCGACAGCACGCAATACAGCACCAGTACCAGCAGGAAGGTCGCCATCATCAGGCGCAGGCCGGAGTGATGATTCTGCGCGATGCGTTTCAGCAAAATCACATCGCTGCCCATCAGTGCGATGGTCTGAATAAACTGAAATACCAGCATGGCGATGGAGATAATGCCGAAGGTGGTAGGCCCGACGTATTTCGCCACGTAGGAGGTGACAAAGATCAGGCCGAATACCGCAATCAGCTTTTCGGCAATCATCCACATGGAGTTTTTTAATTTGTCTTTCACAACGCCTCCGGTGCGATTATTTCTCTGCCAGCCGGCGCAGCCGTGAAACCAGGCGCGGGCTAATGAAAAACAGCGCAAAGTACAGGCTCCACGGATTCAATAGCGGTCCGGCGGTGCACCAGCTGCGGAAACTGCGGCGATAGAGCGTGATGTATTCATCAATGAAGGCGCGGCTCAGGCTGTCGCTGTGCAGCCCTTTGTGGATGTAAGACGCCGTGACTTTTAAATAGAGGTGGTAATAGCAGCGATAATGCTGGCTCGATAAAAACGCCTTCATGCCGCTGAACGAGCGGGCAAAAGAGAAATGTTTTTCCCGCAGCGCCGAACGCGTGGCGGAGTGCGTGGATTTGACGTAGTGATAAACCACCCGCTGCGTCATCACTACCTGGCGATCCTGCTGCAGATGCAGGTAGTTCATGACAAACAGCAGGTCTTCGAAATTGGCGATCTCTTCGTTGAACCGCAGCCGGTGCTGACGAATGACATCGCCGCGAAACACCTTGTCGCAGATACCGTGGCGCGGATGGTAATAGAGCAGTTCGTTAATCGCCGCCGATACCGACAGCACGTACGCCTGTTCACGGTTGGCGGGAAAATCCAGCGGTGCGCCGTCCGGGTTGAAATGTTGTGACTCGCCCACCACCATCGCCGTTTCATCACTCATCAGCCGCACATACGTCGAGAAGGCCTGGGGCGGCAGGAAGTCATCGGCGTCTAAAAAACACAGCAGCCGGCCGCGCGAGGCGCGAATGCCCCGGTTGCGCGCCGCCGAGACGCCCGCGTTGGCCTGGCTGATAAGGTGGAACTGCGGATAACCGGCGTAGCGCTGCAGGATCGCCAGCGAGTCATCGCTGGAGCCGTCATTAATAAAAATGGCCTCAAAGCGAACCTCATCCTGCTGCAGCAGGCTGTCGATGCATCTTTCCAGATAAGCTGCGGCGTTATACACCGGCACAATGACGCTAATCAGCACGTCGTTAACGGGAGTTTGCATATGACCTCAAAACATAATTTATTGGGGGTTGAACCCGCCGTGACAAAATAAAAATTGATACTGAACCGTTAATGCTTAACGTTTAACGGCCTATGCTTTCATCCGGCTTAACATTAATACACCGCTGTTTTCAGAGTTTCCTCAGCAAAATATGACCGCCGGAATAAGACTATTTTTCGCTGGCGCCAGATAAGAATTTCGCTATATATTCAGGTCAGGTTTATCTGGCGATTTAAAGGGTAAAAACCGCAGGCTACCGCCCCTGGCTTACAGCGACCAGCGTGCTGGAATTCTCTTTGGTGCATTTTCAGGCGTAAAGAAGGGGCGCTGCACTCCGCAGAGTTCAGTTATTTATCAGCCAGTTAGCCCCAACATCTCCTGCACAGCAACGTATTTATTGCGTTGCTGCCGGGTAAAACATTTATCAGATAGAGGTTTATTCGTTATCCTGATCGGCGCTACCTCTCCAGCTATTTTTTGCCGCATCAGGAGAACGGGAACTGCCGACCGCGGTTGAAAAGGTGCATCTTTCGACGGGCCTTCGCAACGAGCGTCACGACATTAACGATATTTGCTGTATGCCCTGCACTTTTATTACGCCGCGATGTGTGTTGCGCGGCGCGGGGTGCAAGTGGCGTTAATTCAGTCCGGCTATCGCAGCCGGACTGCAAATGGCACAAGGCCAAAAATTGCGATCTGATTCAAAACTTTTACCGCATTCTTACCAGGCGCAGTTATAAGGTCAATGCCTTCCAGACCAAAACGGAATTTACTCACCCGCCCCGCCGCCTTATTTCACGCTGACTGATAAGCATGGATAAAGCGCAACCGCAGCGATTGATAAGGGCGGCGCGCGCTGCTGACCAGGAATAAGAGCAGGGAAACCGGCGGATAAGTCCAGTAGCATCCTAAGCGGTTGTTATCGCAATGGGTTACGCCCTCGCCGTCCCGCTTAAGCAGTAATAATCTTTATTCATTCTGCTGACCTGCTATTTTTAGTAGTCGTCAAGCGCTGCCTCTATAAATTAGCGTCGTGCGAAAAAATACAGATCCTTACCGCACCACAAACTCAACTTAGCGCGATTTCATGCTGCTTATTTTAACAATCAGCGCTTCGCTGACGTGACTTAGGCCAAATATTTTTTTAAAGAAAGCCGGTAAATGCCGATAACGCTATCAGTGTATTTATCAGTGAGCCCGGAAATGATCAGCCTGCAAACCAATCTGTCTGCCCTCAACGCCAGCAAGCAATCTGCCAGAAGTGGCGCGGCGCTGGGCGATGCGATCCGCCATTTATCGTCGGGTATGCGCATCACCAGCGCGCGTGACGATGCGGCAGGTCAGGCGATTGGTAACCGTTTTAGCAGCCAGCAGAACGGCCTGGCGGTGGCGCAGCGTAATACCGGTGACGGCCTGTCACTGGTCGAAACCGCGGAAAGCGCGCTGGATGAGATCAATAACCGCCTGCAGCGGATTCGCCAGCTGGCGGTTCAGGGATTAAATAGCACCAATTCGCAGAGCGACTCGGACGCCATCCAGGCAGAGATTAATCTCAATCTGAAAGAGATTGACCGGCTCAACACCACCAGCAGCTTTAACGGCATCAGGCTGCTGGATGGCAGCGCCGGTAAGCTGGGATTCCAGGTGGGCGCTAATGACAACGAGAAAATCAGTCTCGACCTGTCGGCGCCCGGCTTCAGCGTGGAGGCGCTGGGACTTAAGGATTTGGTGATCAGCGGCATCAGCGGCAAAGTGACCAATGTCACCACCCTCACCGGCCTCGCCACCAATATGGCGTTCAGCAACCCGGCGATCACCGTGAACTATCTGCCCGCCAGCGGCTCACCGCAGCTGGTGCGCAGCAGTGGTGATAACCGCCAGTACGTGCAGAGCAGCGACGCCGACGGCAAGCCGGTCTATTATCTGGTCGCCGTCAGTGCGCGCTGGGACACCGCCACGGCTGCCGGTAACGTCTCGATT
This sequence comes from Pantoea sp. Morm, assembly GCF_016643525.1. NCBI lineage: Bacteria > Pseudomonadati > Pseudomonadota > Gammaproteobacteria > Enterobacterales > Erwiniaceae > Pantoea > Pantoea sp. Morm. Next base: position 61,904 of record NZ_VOQX01000015.1, read on the forward strand.
AGCCGCAGCAATCCGGCGCCGCTGTACAGTAACGTCAGCAGCATTGCGTCGCGCACCATCCCGGCGGTTAATTTTCAGGACAGCAGTGGCAGCGCGCTGAGCACCACGCCCGCAGCCAGGTTAACGCAGGATAATGGCCAGTATTATATTGAGCAGAACAACAGCTGGTATCCGGCCACGCTCAGCTTTGGCAGCAGCGGCGCAGTAACGGCACGCATGACCGGCGGTGCCGCCAAAACCGACAGCGATTTCGCGACCCTGCCAACCACGGTGACCGACACGCCGGCGATCGACACCAGCACCGCCAGCCTCAGCTTTAGCGATGCCAGCGGCAATGCGGTGAGCAATGGCCGTCTGCTGCGCAGCGGCGGGCAGTATGTAATGGAAGTGGATAACGGCGGCGGTAGCTACCAGTATTACAACGCCGCCGTCAGCGCGACCTCGGATGGCACCAGTAATGCCCTGAGCATCGTCGCGACCAGCGCCAGCAGCATTAACAGCTTCAGTGCGGTAAACAGCGTGACCGGCACCTCTTACATCACGCTCGATCCGGCCAATGTGGATGTGCGCTATACCGATGTCGATGGCAACAGCAGTAATGATGTGCTGAAACTCGACGCCGAAGGCAATTACTACATGGATGTGCCGAACGGCAATCTGGATAAAACCGCCACTTTCGTCCGCAGTGACAGCAGCGGCAACCTGATGCTGAAAACCCTGCAGGGCGTGGGTGACGTGCAGATTTACTTCCAGGCGGCTTTGTCGTCAGTTACCGATGCCTCTACCAACTTTACGACGCTGCGCGTGGCTGAGACCGGTTCAGAGATCCGCCTGAAGCATCCGGACGATCCGCTCGCCACGCTGGATCGCGCTATCGGCCAAATCGACAGTCAGCGCACCCGTCTGGGCGCCGTTGCTAACCGGCTGCTCTCGGCGCAAACGCTGCAGGGTAACGCCACCGCCGCCATTGCGGCATCGCGTTCCCGTATTGAGGATGCGGATTACGCCACAGAAGTCTCCAGCCTGTCGCGTCAGCAAATTCTGCAGCAGGCCAGCAGCGCCCTGCTGGCGCAGGCTAATCAGCTGCCGCAGCAGGTGCTGAAGTTACTGAACGCCTGATAAAGGGTGTCATCCGGCTTCAGGTGAGGCAGAAGCATTACGCTGCTCACGCACAAATTCGCTGAGCGCCCGCAGTGCCGGCGGCACCAGCCGGTGTCCAGGATAGTAGAGGCAGAGCGCACCGAGGGGCACCTGCCAGCCAGGCAACAGGTGCATCAGTCGGCCCGCCTGCACATCTGCCGCGACCTGCTGTTCCGTCATGCAGGCAATGCCCAGACCCGCCAGCGCCGCCTGGTGGATGGCGCTCATGTCGCTGGCCGCCATACGCGGCTCGCCCTGCAGCCGATAACGCTGCTGCTGCTGGCTCAGCTCCCAGCGGTAAACGCTGCCGTCCGCCATGCGCATACACAGGGTTTGATGCTGATCGAGCGCCTCTGGCGTTTGCGGTGTGCCCGCGTGTGCGAGGTAGGCTGGCGCGGCCACCACAATCATGCGCATTTCCGGCGTCAGCCTCACGGCAATCATATCGCCCGGCACATCCTCTGCCAGCCGAATGCCGGCATCGAAGCCGTCGGCCACGATATCCACCCGCTCTTTCTGGCTGTAAATATCGACGCGAATGCGTGGATAGCGCTGCAGGAACGGCAGCAATATCGATGCGTACCATAGCGCGCTGCTCTCGGGCGGCACGTTGAGACGCAGCATGCCGGCCGGATCGCCCGGATCGCTGCCGGCTTCCTCAGCCGCGCTGCGGATCATCGCCAGCGCTGGCACAATTTTCTCGCTGAAACGCCGTCCGGCATCGGTCAGCGCGACGCTGCGCGTGGTGCGGTTGAAGAGCCGCACGCCCAGCCGTTTCTCCAGCGCGGCAACTGCATTGGTCACCGCCGAAGGCGACATCTCCAGCTCGCTGGCCGCCGCTTTAAAGGTGCCGCGCCGCGCGACCGCCAGCACAATTTCCAGTTCAGTCAGACCTGTCCGGTTCATCAATTATTCCGTTTCGCGCAATACCCTTTGCAGGCGGAGGCGGATTATCGCCGCCGGTGGTGCGTGCTATTTTGCCGCCACGCAACATGCAAAGGAGCATAGCCATGCACATGATTGAACACATCTATATCAACGGCCAGTTTGTCACTCCTGACGGCGATGAATGGCTGGATATTATCAAACCTGCCGACGGCAGCGTAATCGGTAAAGCGCGTCTGGCCAATGCGCAGGATGCTGAACGCGCAATTGCGGCAGCCGCGGCGGCGTTTCCCGCCTTCGCCGCGACCACGGTGGCGCAGCGCATCACCCTGCTGGAACAGATGTACCATGCGGTTAACGGAGCCGAAAGTGAGCTGCACGCGGCGATCCTTGAGGAATACGGTGCGCCCACCGCACGCTCCGAGTGGATGAGCCGCTATCCGGCTGACGTAATTCTGCAGGTAATTGAAGAGCTGAAACGCTATCCGTTTGTACAACAGGCAGGTCGCGCGCAGGTGCAAATGCTGCCGCTCGGCGTTGCCGGCCTGATCACGCCATGGAACAGCAACGCGGGCTTTATCTGCCACAAACTGGCGACCGCGATTGCCGCAGGCTGTACCGCCGTGATCAAACCCAGCGAGTTCAGCCTGTTGCAGACCCAGGTGATCACCAGGGCGCTGCACACCGCCGGTTTGCCTGCGGGGGTGTTTAATATCGTCACCGGACGCGGTGCCAGCGTCGGTGAAGCCCTGAGCCGCAGTCCGCAGGTGGCAAAAATCTCCTTCACCGGCTCGACCGCCACCGGCAAAGCGATTTTGCGCAGCGCTGCCGACACCTTCAAACGCGTCACGCTGGAGCTGGGCGGTAAATCACCGACGCTGATTTTGCCGGATGCCGATGCCGCGCAGGCGGCCGGGCTGGCGGTTCAGGCTGGCTTTATCAACAGCGGCCAGGCCTGTATTGCCGGCACGCGCATTCTGGTGCCGGAGCAGCGCAAGGCCGAGTTCGAACAGGCGCTGACGGCGGCAGTCGCTGCGGAGGTCTCCGGCGATCCGGCTGACGCGCGCACCACCATTGGGCCGATGGTCAACGAGAAACAGTGGCAGCGCGTGCAGCACTATATTGCGCTTGGCGAACAACAGGGCGCGCGCCTGCTGACCGGCGGCAGCGGCCGCCCGGACGGGCTGCACCACGGCTGGTATATCCGCCCGACGCTGTTCAGCGATGTCACCAATGAAATGCCGCTGGCGCGCGAAGAGATTTTTGGCCCGGTGCTGAGCATCCTGACCTACCGCGATGAAGCCGAAGCCATCGCCATGGCCAACGACAGCGATTACGGCCTGTCGGCACTGGTGATCGGTGCGGATGAACAGCATGCGCGCAACGTGGGAGAACAGCTGATCGCCGGCCGCGTGATGATCAACACGCTGGCTCACGAACCGCGCGCGCCGTTCGGCGGTTTCCGCCACTCTGGCATAGGCCGGGAGATGGGTCAGGCGGGTATCAGCGCGTTTCTGGAACCAAGGGCGCTGATTGCTGGTTAAGGATGAGGTGAGCGCTGCAGTGAATAGCACTGCGGCGCAGGGAGTAATGCCAGAGCCCTGTTCCTCTCTCTATATTGGCACTGTCCCGATCTTCTCAAGTGAGTATTTTTCTATGGCAGACGCCAGGGCGATCCAAAATTTTATTACCATGAAATACGAAGGTAGTAATCGTCCTGCGCCATCTCAGGCTGATCGCATTTCAGCCTGCACCAGTTCATGCATTTGAGAAATCGCGGCTTTAATATACTCCTCCTGAGGTTTAAATCTCGACATGTGTCGAACGCAAACAACAGGAACAGATTTATCGTTGAATCGCCCGACGAAACCAAACGTTGTGAAATAACCCTTTGGATGGGAATACATCAATGTATCTTTATCGCCAAAATGCTTCAGTAACAGGCTTGCAGCAGAGAGTGATGACAGCCCGTTGCTGTGAGCAATAATCAACTCCGGATGACACATTGCCAGTGTTACTTCCTCAAAAAAAGACATTGAGTTTTTTATCAGCTCTTCCATTGTCTGATTATGTTTGATGGCTTCCTGTTTTAAGGATGCTGCGTTTTCGGAACACATCATCAAAGCATTGGTGTAAACCACATCCTGCCAGTTATAACCCAGACTGGCTGGAATTTGCTGTAAGCGTCTGGCCAAATGGGTAATTCCCCACGATCCCTGCGTTCCTTTTTCCACGTTTGAAACATCGGGTTCTTCATAATCTTTAATTATCGAGTTTGCATTTGATATGTGAGCATCCACCGCCGAGCCATTGAATCCCAGCATGATAAGACGCTTTCTGGCTGGAGGAGCCGCTAAAAGCTCAAATGCATTATCAAAAGGTCTGCCGGGAAGATTGCTGAGATCAAACCTGGCTAATCCATCTAAAATAAATTTCTTTGTTATTTCCATATCATCCTCAATTTCACGGTTATGTCAAAGCTGTCTTCTGTTCTATCGGGGCGGTCTTTTCTTTAGCCGAATGGCGTTGAGTTTAACCGCCTTATTAGAGTCATTAAAATGGCTTAAAGAAAGATCATTCTGGACGGTAAGCATTATCCTGATGGATTTGTAATTAAATCGCTAAAACAGATTATTAATTGTGGCCATTTTGTTTACAGCGTAACAACACTTACAGGAATGACTTTCCGCAATCTCAGGCCTGAATAAAGGCGCGGTCACTTTACCATACTGTATAGATAGCGGGTACGCACATCCAACGCCCATCGCCTTTCTGCGCACGCAAAAAAATCGACAAGCTTATGGATGCTTCGGTCTCAAATCTGTCACACAGGCTGAATCGGGACAGTAACAATATTAGATAAGGGATTGATTTAACTGGTGCCGGAAACAGGAGTCGAACCTGCGACCTTCGCATTACGAATGCGACGTTATTATATTTTTACCCCTTTAAAAACCTATTCTTAAAACAAGTAATTCATTATAAAACATTAAGTTATAAAAATCACCTGTTGATAAAAATTAACAGGTGTTGATGTTTATTCCCCCATTTTACTTACACCAGCCGTTACATTATGGTGATGTAACCTTTCTCATATGGAGCCCTAAAATGGCACTTCCAAGACAAAAACTCACCTTCGAGCGCATTCGAAAATTTGCTTTAACCGAAGGGAAAAACCAAGCATTTCTTTGGGATGCGGATGTAACAACTCTGGCATGCCGGGCAACTCGCGGAACAAAAGCTTTTGTGTTCCAAAGCGTATATGCGGGAAAAACCCTTCGCATGACCATTGGCAACATTAACGATTGGAGGATTGATGATGCCAGAACTGAAGCCAGGCGCCTGCAGACATTAATCGATACTGGGATAGATCCGCGTATAGCTAAAGCAGAAAAAATTGCTGAAGCGGAATCACAGCAGGCTGAATCTCGTAAAACGAAGGTAACCTTCTCAAGCGCTTGGGAAGATTATCTTCAAGAATTGAGAACCGGAATCAGCGCAAAAACTAAACGTCCTTACTCTGCACGCTATATTGCCGATCACGTGAACTTGTCCAGCCGTGGAGGCGAAAGTAAAAAAAGAGGCCGGGGCCCAACCTCGGCTGGACCATTGGCTAGCTTGCTCGACCTACCGTTATCGGAATTAACATCAGAAAACATTGCCGCATGGCTAAGTACAGAAAGACAAAATCGGCCTACCGTCACTGCTCATGCCTACCGTCTGTTGCGTGCATTTATCAAATGGGTTAATTACCAGAAAAAATATCAGGGAATAATCCATGGCGATCTTGCACAAGATCATAACGTGAGAAAAATGGTTCCAGTATCAGCGAGTAAAGCGGGAGATTGCTTACAAAAAGAACAGTTAAAAAATTGGTTTCAGGCAATACGTCAACTCAATAACACTGTTGCATCAGCTTACCTTCAGGTGCTTTTACTCACCGGAGCGCGACGCGAAGAAATTGCGTCACTTCGCTGGTCTGACGTAGATTTCAAATGGTCAAGCATGCGAATTAAAGACAAGATCGAGGGCGAGCGAATCATTCCCCTCACTCCTTATGTTTCTGACCTGTTAAGTACAATGGCGCAAGCCCCAAACTCTGAAGTAAATAAGGAGGGTTGGGTTTTCAGGAGTAAGAGCAAAAGCGGTAAAATTATAGAACCGCGTTCAGCACACAATCGAGCCTTAGCTAAGGCTGAATTACCACACATCAGCCTGCATGGATTACGTCGTAGTTTTGGTACACTTGCCGAATGGGTCGAAGTGCCAACTGGCATAGTTGCGCAGATTATGGGTCATAAGCCTAGTGCTCTTGCCGAAAAACATTACCGACGGCGTCCATTGGATTTGTTGCGTAAATGGCATGAAAAAATTGAGACGTGGATCTTAGAACAAGCCAAAATCAGTAAAAATGAGAACGTTGATTTGCGTTGATGCCCTTAATTATCAATAACTTACATTATTTCAAATTGGTTGACAGGCATATAAACTTCGATGACAATCGACTCATAACCTCAACCACAAAGGAGATGTATCAGAATGTTTGATCTAAAGACTAGCACCAGCGGCATAGGCGATGACCAAGAGATTTTGGCGAACATGTTGGGATTACATAATGCGAATTTTGAAATCCAACACCATACACCATCAGCTAATGCGCAACTAATCGATCAATGGTTTAAAAATCATTACAAGAAAGTCGCTCTTCATGCAATGAATCAGGCTATTCATCGGAAACACGTAAAAGTTAAGTCGCTCAGCGTTGCATTTCAGAATGTAATTTCTCGCTGTACGCCACATTCAGGCTCGACAGCAAGGTCACGTCGAAGCACCACCAGATCGGCTAAAAATTCTTTGTCTTCTGGTTCTAGCGATGGAAGTGATCCCGAACCTGCTAGTGCTTATAGTTCTCTCTTCCCTTCTTGTTTTTTTCAGCTAACTTTCAACTTTAATTCATTTGCCAATAACTCTTTTACAGAGGTGGCAGCATGAATCAATCTACGATATTGCAATCATCAGATCTAGATAATTTTTCCTTAGTATCTACGACTGAACTAGCCAATTTGCTAAAGCGTAAACCTCAAACGATTAGAATGTGGTTATGTAATGATCGACTCCCTTTCGGTTTGGTCAGGCCACTCAGTATAAACAATAGAAACTATTGGCTTTTAGATGATGTTAGAAATTACTTACAATCATTACAAGGTGGTTGATATTAAACATTCATAAAGAATTTAACTTTCATTGAAATATTACGATGAAAACGGCCCTAGGCCCATCAAATTTTGGTTTTCATTGGTAGGATGGAGATTCATTTCTTTAGATGAGTGGATCTCCTCCAAAACTATTTAATTTTTTTGTAATACTAGAGGGGATTTAACATGTATGTCTAAAGGAAAAAAATCAAGGCAAAATGCAGATCTCTGCTTGGAGTTTCAGACGCTACCCACTTTTGCACAACGGTTGATCAGTTATATACATTATAAAACAGGCGCTGCGGCTGAGCTTATTTTAATAGTATCGCTTGGAGCCATGGCATATGCCTGCCAGGATAAATTTGATGTTCAGCTTAAAAATGGGAGAACCTTTACATCGCTTTATCTCATGCTTTTAGCAAGGTCTGGTAGCAGGAAATCAACAGTATTCAAAATGTTGATGGAAACAATCTATCGACTCGAGAAAGGGCTGAAAGATGACTTTCTGGTTGAGAAAATGCTTTATGAATGGAAACGAGTAGCCTGGAAAGCTGAATTAAAAAAGCTTAACAAGAAATTCAACAAAGCTGATGCCGCTGAAGAGTTCGAAGCTCTCAAAGCACTGGAGGAATGCCAAGGAAGAGAGCCAGTAGAGCCCGTGAGGCAGCGTCTTATTATTCATGATTCAACAATTGAGGGACTTATAAAGGCATTAGCATTGGGTTCTCCTTCATTGATGCTCGGTTCTGATGAAGCTGGAGGGCTATTTGACGGTAACCTATTCCGCAACACACCAGCACTCAACTCTATTTGGGGGGAAGGGAGAATTGCAGACAGTAGGGCTTCACGTGACAGTTATGATGTTGATGACGCGCGGCTAAGCATGCTGCTAATGATGCAACCTAGTTTATTTGATTACTATCTTGGAAAACAGGGGAAAATTGCAAAAGACTCAGGGGTTTTTAGCCCGTTTATTATTGATTGATCTGGAGCAAGTTCCTGAACTATGCGACATTCCTGATGCGTGTTCATGGTCTGATGAACCAGGACTTGATGGTTTTTTCTCTATTCTCGTTAAGCATTTGCAAGACGGGATAGAGCGTAGAGAAAAAAATGAAGAACGTATCTGTATTACTTTATTTGAAGAGGCGAAAGCGTTATGGGATACACAAAGTAAACGAATCAGGAAACTCATGCAAAAAGGAAAGGAGTTGCATCACTATGATGATTTCGGTTCCAGAATTATGGAACAAGCTACGAGAATCGCAGCAGTAATGCAAATGTTTATTACACCCGACTTGCCAATAATTACTAAGGAGACATTAGAATCAGCTACTAAAATAACACAATGGATTATTAATCATCTTATCACTAAGGTTGATACGACCCGAGAGCCTACAACTACAGAAAAATTGGTATGGTTCATGGAGGATCATCTTGTTAGTAATGGTTCTTACGATTTCAGGAGGAATGATCTCATTAAAAAAGGCCCATATTCAGCCAGGCGTTCTGAAAGTCTGATGCCTGCTTTAGAAAAACTTGAATCTGAAGGAATAGTACAATTATTTGAGCGAGGTGGGATTAATTATGTCAAGTTCATTGGTTCTAAAATGGAACCAGCCGAATTAGCTGAAAGAACTAATATCCCGTTAATAAACTCAGGTTCAGTTGCGATGAATAAACTACGTTTACCTGAATAACTTCAGAGTAACTGAAGTCTTTCTTATTAATGTTTTTTTGTTCTTAAGACCAGTAACGCTGCGGCTTCAGTTTAAATTATTAGGGAGGGCAATTAATGGGTTTGAACTGGTATATGTAATATACCTTTATCAATAACCCACTCCTATATCAGTAATCATCAAGAGCAATAACTCCTATACAGGAGTTATATCCAATATCACATGGGTAGCGTGAGGGCTACCCATTATCCAAAGATTATTATTTACAAACTTAAGGATTATTATGGAATCACTATATGAACTTAGCAGTGAAGAAATTGATGACTTGGCAGCGATAGCATCAAGTAGGTATAAATCACCTATTGACTTTAATATACTGATTGCATTACTAAACATGGTCTATAACACGCTGGAGGAGTATAACCGGATACTGGCTATTCGGACTGACACGAGGTTTGCTCAGTCCCATGTACTGGGAGAACCTGATCTACCACTGTGCTTTCAGCGTATAGATGCGCAGGCAATAACTCGCTTCTCCGAGTCACTGAAAAGCCAGTTACGAGCGGATCATAACCGGTCCAGTAGACCGGGTAATCCTGCGTTACCATCTTATGGGTGGTGTAGGGAATGTGATACAAGCGAACATCCCCATTATCACCTAATGTTGTTGTTCAACGGAGATGTCTATAGGTATCTTGGCAATTACAAAGACCGCAATGGTGATAACATGGCTACCCGGATACAGAAAGCCTGGTGCAGTGCTGTAGGGCTTGCTTACGTAGATTACGCAACATTAGCTGAATTCCCTCCCAATGCTGTTTATAGGTTTAGCCGATTCGACGCCTTGGATCGTAGCCCAGTCTACTGGGATTTCCTGATTCGACTGGCGTATCTGGCGAAAACTAGAACAAAGAATGTTCACAGCAGTTACCGCAACTTTGGCACAAGCCAGTGTCCCCGCTTAAGCGGATTAGCCTGATAATGACACTCTGGGTGAGGTAATTACCTCACCCAGTCAATTAACATAATTGATTCATTTCTCAGTGAAATTTCTATAGTCTGTCTCGGTACCTTGCTACAACCTGCTACATGTAGCAGCTGTAGCAGGTTCCTGGAAGCGATAAAATCGACTATAGGGCAGGATCGTCTACCGGGGTGGGGTCAGTCCAATACCTCTGTTCAGGTGATCAAATTCAGTGTGCCACTACAATCGGAAATAAGAGTGTCTGACGTGTTATCCTAGACGGACGTGAGCAGCGCGTGTAAATCATTATTGAAAAGGTTAAGCGTGAACAGTAACCAACCTCCTTGGCTTAAAGCAATGCAGAATGGCGCTATCGGTGAAGCCCGAGCTAAAGCATTTTTACTCAATCGATTCTGGGTATTAGAGCGTTCTGTGGATATAGATGGCGCAGACTTCATTATTCAAAGACGGCTTAGTGGAAAAAATATTCTTGATTCCCAGGCCCCAAAACTGGGCGTCATTCAGGTTAAATTTTATGGTACAGAAGCAACAACGCATTATATTCATAAAGAATATGTCGTAAATGAAAAACACGAACCCAGAATTGACTTTTTTCTTCTTTGCCACAGTGGAGAAGAAAACGACGAAAGCACTTTCTTAATCACATCAGAAGAAATAGTTAAAAACTTTCCATTAAGCAACATTCAAGGCAGTGACAAATACAGAATATCGTTTCCTAAAATATTAACCGGGGGGTTCATTGTCAAAAATAAAACCCGGGCATTGGACAGAATAGAGCACGCCTTGTCTCTCGCGGATTTCAAATCCAACCGTATTTTTCTTTCCTGGGCCTTACCCTCAGTGAGAGCGGATTTAGAAGGTATTGAGCCTGTCTATAAAGAAGATATAAGCAACTGGTATGGTGATCTTCCAACATCATTTTTTAATTATAAAAAAACGGTGCAAAAAGCTATGGCAGACGTTGAGGAGGTCTATGAACTTTTATCTCAACTCGCCGTGGAACATGAACCTATGAATGCAGTGCACATCGTTGACGAGATAGCGTTCAAATGCCATACGGGTTATGGGTGGAACATTCCATTACCCGATGAGCTGGATAATGAAGACTTTTTTGATGCATGCAGGCAACATAAAGAAATTGTTAGCAATCTTAAATCAATAGGGCTACTTGATGCATATATTGATTTCAAAAAAGAAATCAAAAAAGCATTCTTCAGCAACATAAAAAAACAATTTCCCATTCATAAAAATCAGGTATGTGCAGTATCAATTGATTATGATTTTGATGATCTTTCACTTAAAAAATTAAACGTCACCATTTTGGATGCAACGGATTATTTTAAGTGCCCTGCCAAACCTAATCAGTATGGGATGGTTGATATTGGAACCTTTGACTACGCAAAAGTGGTAAATATAAGCACACATCATATTGAGCTGTATTTTATGCCTGGTCGATACGGTGGATTTAAGTCAAAAAACGATGAGGATCTTTTTGAGGAATATCTAATGACTGATTTTTCAGTATTTAAAGAGTGCATGGAGAAAATTTATGCGCTTAAGTTTGTCCAAGACAACTAATCCATCTTATCGCAGATGATACCGTAGCGTTCCTGCGAGATGTATGATTAATGCAACCGGTTTATTCGCCTAAACGGAAAGGGGATAGGCCGTACTTGACGAAACACCTGAACGGGGAGCGATTCTCGGCGTTCCTCCCCCACCTGTTGTACAATCCGGAGACATGGTAGACAGGTGTTCGGAGACATGGTGAACACTTTTTAATACCCTTACCCGTGGTGATCGACTTTTTCTTCAGGTCGATCCCCCCCTTTTGTGGTGTATCACCATACGTCATAACAACCCGCTTCCTGTGTTTCTCTCAGCCCGACCGGTTCTCCTCTGAACGCTTTGTCCGCACTCAGCTTCCCGTTGCTTTCCACCTTTCTGACCAGCATGCCCGCATCATATTCCGGCAGGATGATGCTGCCGTTGTACTATCGTGAAGAGGGCTGATAGCTTGATGCCGGTACCGCCATATCCAACCCTTCATGCGGTCGCTCCAGGTCGTACGCCAAGCGATCTGAGGACATTGCTTACAGCGTTATGTATGAATCAACAGGGAGTAAGTCACCGCACGCATGAGATTGTTAGCTATTAACGCGAACCAATGATCTAAAGCGACTTTGTAGAGAAGGTGTTATGGCGCATGCTCAAAGGAAATAAATCTAAGGGGCGCATCGCCCCTAATAAGTTTTCAAAGTCACGGATAGTTAAAGGCAATGGATGCCTGAAAATGAAAACAGCCATATGTTTGTCAATGATTTTTATATCCAGCCTAGCTCCTAATTTGAATAGCGTCAACAATTCGCTTTATAAGCACAATAGTCTCATCAGCGCTTACTGTGTCGTATTTTAACTGCCTCACTGCGAATGCGTAGCCGGCAGCTAACACAGATTTATCGTCACCACTTATGTCGTAAGCCCAGTCTCGACAGTACTTAATCACTTCTCTAAAAGGATTATCTTGGCAATACCGATCAATGTTCGGCCAATTGTTTATGGAGGAGCGTATCTCATTAGAAATTTCTGACGCTACACAGTCAGGGTGGAAAATAAGGCTCATCTCTAAGGTTATTGGATCGAGGCCCGTATAATTAAAACCTACATCACCAAAATCAATTAAGACCGGAGTTCCAGCCTGATCAACAAGGACATTACCACCATGTAGATCTCCGTGAATGCACGATTCTGAAATATTTACAAAAATGTCCTCAATATCCTTTATCTCTTCGATGCCATACTGAGTAGCTAGTTTATTAAAATTAGCATCATTTAACTTAGCCTTTCTAACCTCACCGATTTTAACTCTTGAAACTTTTCGCGCGGTGGACCAACGCTCCATGCTATTGCGAACCTTTTTAATCACATCAACGGCCTTACATGGATCAACCCGGACAACATCAAATAAGGTTTCTTTATAACCCTCGGCGAGAGTATAGAATATCGCGTTATACTCCCTAAGCCCCTTGTCCATACTAAGTAATAAAGGTGTAAATGTATTCATAGGCATAAGTCTAACATGCCGCGCATATGATTCATTTTCTTTGTGGATCTTTGATGACAATCCCAACTTGGCTACAAATACACCTATTATATTAAAACGATCATTGCGCACTTCGATTCTGCCGACCAACGAGCCAGATAGTCCACTCAATGGGTAGTAGACCCCATCAAATCCCCCCATGCTTCGCACAAAGCTTTGCAGTGCTCGCTCTTGTCCTCTTCCAAACTCTATCTCTTTACCTCGGGTATTTATAACTATAGCGTTTAAGGATATTATCTCGTTATAAATATCTGACAACTCCTTCATCATCTCTAGGGTTTCATCTTTTCTAAAATATAGAACGGTAGAGAATTCTCTTGCTGCCCCCCAAAGTTTAATCCTTTCTCCGTGTCTTAAAAGGTTCGTAGCGAAGCTATCTAGTTCGGAACCAGTCAGAATATAAATAGGGGTGCCTGGCATTAACCGCTGCACATAGTAAAAAAGCTGTTGCCCATTCTGTACGTCTTTCTCAAGCCCGGACGGTACACTTGGCATACAAAGATCGAGAATAATAAGATCGTAATAATTTTTATCTAAAAGAGCTTCTGCTGAACTAGAGTTATCGACAATATCCCAAGCTATCTCAGGAAATTTGTCTTTTACAGCAGAAACAAGTGTGTCTGCGTAAGATGAGTTATCTTCAACGAATAATATTTGCATAATCCCTATACCATCTTAATTCGAAACGTGCTCCACCTTCGGCTTTGTTTGAGACGTAAACGTCTCCTTCCATAGAGCGCATTGACAGCTGTGCAGTAGCTAGCCCATAACCGAAATGTCCATCCTTATTTGATACTCCAAGCTTCAACGCTTCCTCAGGATTTCCCGCAAATCCTGGTCCGCAATCAAGAATGACAAGCCAGTTTTCAGCTCCGGCAGGCCCCCAGTTTATTAAAATTTCTGCTGGGTTGAGTCTTGAAAATTCACTAACTGCTTCGACCGCATTCCGGATTCCATTATCTATAGCTAATCCTAACGAATCCCGATCCGCTTTGACCATATAAGGCTTGATACCGGCAACCCGTAACACTATGTTTTCATGACTAATATTCAGAACTGCAATACATTCCGTAATAAGCTCTGAGAGATCGAACTCACTAAACGACGGAGTAGCTGCCGCTTTTTTTAACTTTCCGACAGCGTCTAGTAGACCACTCAGACGTTCTACACAATGTTTGGTTCGTGAGGTTTCATAAGCGTCGAACTCCATTGCAGCAACTAGACGGAGAGACCCTATTAGCGGAGCAAACTCATGCAGAATTGTTCTGGAAACTTCGTCTACCGCCTGCGCCCGGAGATCTTTAAGGAGCCGATCCGAATTGGTATCCATGACATATTCTTCTGTGGCCGCTTCGCTAATCTCTTGTTTTGGTGGCCCAACCTGTAATTTTTCAAGAGCGCGTTCAAGCGCTCTCTTCACCCATCTAACATTTTCTTTTGAAAGTGCTAGCATCAACCTAGTCGCATCAGTTGCCTCCGCAGCCTTGGTGAAAAAGCGTGCAGCCTCGAGTCGTTCATCTACTGAAGTGCTCATAAGTGAGGTAATTGCTTGCTCACGATCCATCACAGCGAATTATCTTCGTAAAACTTTGCTCTAGTGGCAAACGCAATTGAACCACCCTCCATTACATTTGTAATAGCGTTTACGGCCTCAGGATGATTAAGAGGTTTATTTACCTGTACAAACCCATTTCTTCCATCAGAAGTCAACTCAATTACCAAGTCCGCCTCTCCCAAAACAGGGATATTAGCATTATGAGTAGACAAAATTATTTGCCCGAGTCCTTTACGGCCATTTAACGTTTTTATTATTGTATTAGCCACAAACGCATTATCTAAGTGGTCTTCAGGTTGATCAATTATCAGTATTCTTTCAGAGTGCTGTAAAACTATAGATAGTATTACTGTGCAGCGCTGGCCAGCAGAGAGTGTTGAAACTTCTTTATAGTCGACGCCATCA